>CAZPCU010000431.1:0-2280 GCA_964585075.1 uncultured Rhodobacterales bacterium | reverse complement strand
GAGATGTCCATCGTCATGGCGAAATTCTCGCGGCTCGTGTCCACGTAGCGGCCGCGCAGCTCGCCCTTGTCCGAGAAGCCGATGGCGTGCACGAGGAAATCGAGCCGCCCCCAACGCTCCTTCAGCTCGGCGAAAAGCGCGTCGATGGAGGCTTCGTCGGCCACGTCGCAGGGCAGGACGAGGTCGCTGCCGAGCTGCCCGGCGAGCGGGCCGACGCGCTTCATCAGCGCCTCGCCCTGGTAGGAGAAGGCGAGCTCGGCGCCCGCATCGGCGCAAGCCCGCGCAATCCCCCAGGCGATGGACTTGTCATTCGCCAGCCCCATGATTAGTCCCCGCTTGCCCGCCATAAGGGTGTTCGTCATGGGCTGTCTCCTGCCTGTCCCGCGCTTCCGCCGTCCTTTAGGCGATTGCCATGGGGGCATCAAGTGCGGCCCCGGAAGGCGCGCCCGGGCCCGGGCGCCGAGAGGAGTGAGGGGATGAGCGACCGGAGCGGGATCTTCGCGGGGGACGATCCGTTCGCCATCGCGCGGGCCTGGCTCGCCGAGGCGGAGGCGCGCGAGGTCAACGACCCCAACGCCATTGCGCTCGCGACGGTGGACGAGGCGGGGCTGCCCAACGTGCGGATGGTGCTCCTCAAGGAGATCGAGGACGACGCCTTCGTCTTCTACACCAACTACGAGAGCGCCAAGGGCGCCGAGATCGCGGCGTCGGGCAAGGCGGCCTTCGTGATGCACTGGAAGAGCCTGCGGCGCCAGATCCGCGTGCGCGGCGCCGTGACCCGCGAGGACGGACCCAAGGCCGACGCCTATTTCGCCTCGCGCTCTCTCAAGAGCCGCCTCGGCGCCTGGGCCTCGCGCCAGTCCGCGCCGCTGGAAAGCCGCGCGGCGCTGATGGCGGAGGTGGCGCGGGTCACGGCGCGGCAGGGCACGGCGCCCCGGCGCCCGCCGCACTGGGGCGGGTTCCGCATCACGCCCATGGAGATCGAGTTCTGGGCCGATGGCGCCTTCCGGTTGCATGACCGCTTCCGCTGGCGCCGGACGGACCCCGACACGCCTTGGGAGATCGTGCGATTGAACCCCTGACTTGCGGCGCCGTGCCGGGGTGGGGTCCGTCACGGTTGCTTGCCTAAGCGATTGTATCTCGGGGGCTTTAATTCACTTGCAATCCGGCGCTGCTTTGGCGCAACACTTGCCATGGGGATGAAATTGATTGGATGCGGAGTGACGGACTCCACCGAAGAGCCGCGCCGCCTGCAGGGGCACGTGAAGTGGTTCGACCCTGCCAAGGGCTTCGGATTCGTGGTCGCCGACGAGGGCGGCCCGGACATTCTTCTGCATGCGAACGTGCTGCGGAACTTCGGCCAGAGCTCGATCGCCGACGGGGCGCGGGTGGAGATCACCGCGCAGCAGACGGCGCGCGGCATGCAGGCCGTCTCGGTGCTCGACATCAAGCCGCCGGAAGGGACGGGCCCGGCGAGCCTCGCCGATTTCGAGGGCCTCGACCCGGAGGAGCTGCGCGCCGCGCCGCTGGAGCCCGCCCGGGTTAAGTGGTTCGACGCGGCGAAGGGATTCGGCTTCGCCAACGTCTTCGGCCGGGGCGAGGACGTCTTCGTGCATATCGAGGTGCTGCGCCGCTCCGGCCTCGCCGATCTCCAGCCCGGCGAGGCGCTGGCGGTCCGCGTGATCAAGGGCAAGCGGGGCTGGATGGCCACGGAGGTGTCGGCATGGGAAGCCGCGCTCTCGGACAATCGCTGACCCTCGCGCTCGCGCTCGCGGGCGGGATGGCGGCGGCGGGTCCCTGCCGCGAGGATGCGGTCTGGCTGCGCGGCGACTGGGGCGAGGCGCGATTCTCCGTCGAGGTCGCGGACGAGCCCGAGGAGCGGGCGCAGGGCCTCATGTTCCGCGAGAGCCTGCCGGAAAGCGCGGGGATGCTCTTCGTCTACGAACGTCCCCGGCCGGTGGCGTTCTGGATGGAGAACACGCTCATCTCGCTCGACATGATCTTCCTCGACGTGACGGGCACGGTGCACCGCGTCCATTCCAACGCGGTGCCCGGCGACCGGACGCCCATTCCGGGCGGGCGTGAAATCTTCGCCGTGCTCGAGATCAACGGCGGGCTGGCCGAGGAGATGGGAATCGCCCCGGGCACCGAGATGCGCCACCCCGCCTTCGGGGACGCGGCCGCCTGGCCCTGCGACTAGGTCTTTTCTCCCCGCGCGGGCGCGGGTATTGAGGCGGACAGTCGGGGCGTAGCGCAGCCTGGTAGCGCGTCTGTTTTGGG
>CAZPCU010000430.1:0-2284 GCA_964585075.1 uncultured Rhodobacterales bacterium | reverse complement strand
CCGGTCCACGGCTCGGCGCCGGACATCGCGGGCCAGGGCAAGGCCAACCCGATCGCCTGCATCCTCTCCTTCGCCATGGCGCTGCGCTACTCCTTCGACGAGGGCGCGGAGGCCGACCGGCTGGAGCATGCGGTGGAATCGGTGCTCGCGAAGGGCGTGCGGACCGCCGATCTCATGAACGTGGAGGGCCGCGCTCCGGCCACCACGCGGGAGATGGGAGACGCGGTGCTGGCCGCCCTCGACGAGAGCCTCTGAGCCGCGATCCGCTCTTGCCAAGCCCCGCGCGAGGGGCTATGCGGCGCGTCACGGTCGGAGTGTAGCTCAGCCTGGTAGAGCACCGTCTTCGGGAGGCGGGGGTCGTAGGTTCGAATCCTGCCACTCCGACCAGTCAGCGGACAGGGGTGAGCGCGGAACAGGCTTCCGCAACGGCGCAGGCGCTGCCAGACTGGCCGTGCCGTCGATCCGCGCCCGGAGACACGCCCATGGCCCGCCGCACCGCCCTCGCCGTTCTCTGCACTCTCTCGCCCGCGGCCGTCGCCGCGCAGGAGATCGATTGCGCGACGCCGGCGACGCAGCTCGAGATGACGGCCTGCGCCAAACGCGGCTGGCAGGCCGCCGACGCGGAGCTCAACCGCGCCTATCGCGTCGCGATCGACCGGGCGCGCGCCATGGACGCCGCGCTCGCGCCGGGGCAGGAACCCGCCGAGGAGATGCTCCGCGAGGCGCAGAGGGCGTGGATCCCGTTCCGGGACCAGGCGTGCGCCGCCGAGAGCCTCGCGGCCCGCGGCGGCAGCATGCAGCCCATGCTGGTCCATCTCTGCCTGGAAAGGCTGACGTGGCAGCGCAGCGCGGACCTTGAACGGTTCGGCACGCTGGAGTGAGAGGGGGCCCGGGGCGGGCCGCGCCTCAGATGTAGTAGAGATCGCGGAAGACGTGGTGCACGATCTGCTCGCGCTTGAGCCCGCGCGCGGCGAGTTCGTCGTCGGTCAGATCGTTCAGCGCCTCGACCCGTCGCACGCGGCGGCCGGCCTCGCTGGCGAGCGCGAGTGCCTCGCCGATGGCGGTGATGATCCCCATGAAGCCGCTGGCGCGGGCCGGGGCGAGATGATTGGCAGTCGTGTCGGTCACTTCGGAAACCTCGCTTGTGTCGTCTGCGTGTTTCCTCCCTGACCCCTAGATAGAGAAGAGCCGCCCGCGCGACCACGGGCGGCCCTGCATAGCCGGATGACGTCTGGCGCAATCCTCGCAGCGGGCGTCAGCCCTCGTCGGTGCCGGTCGCCGCGCGTTCCGGCATCGGCGGCGGCGCCGAGGGCGCGCGCCGCGCCTTCGCGCGGGGCGCGGGCTTGGCCGGCGTGTCGGTGGAGGCGACGAGACGCGGCTTCGCGGGCTCGGCCGGTTTCGAGGGCGCGGCCGGTTTCGCGGCGGAACTGCGCTTCGCCGCCGGTCTGCCGGCGGGCTTCGCCGTCGCGCGCTTTCGAGCCGGCGCCTTCGCCGTCCTGGGCTTCGGCGCCGGGCGCGCCGGCGCTGCGGCTTCGGGCGCCGTGGCACGCATCCACGGCGCGGCGCGGGCCACGTCGAGGCAGCTTCGTGCGATGAGCGTGCCCATGCGCAACTGGGCCTCGAAGGCGTAGCCGTAGAGGCGGAAGGCGGCGATCGACATGGCGATCGGGTCTGCGGCGGCTTTCATGTGTCTCTCCCCTGTTGGTCGCGTCCGGCCCGGAAACGGTCCTCGGCCGACCGTCCGCGTGACTGTTCCAGCGGGAACGCTTGCAGCGCAGGCGGCGCGCGCTGAGTCGGCGACCTCGCTAGCGCATCCACGTTTCAAAGATATGACACCCGCCGCCTGTCTTGGAGTCCGGCCCGCGCGTTTTCACGAACGCGCCGCGAAAACGCGCCGAAAGCGGCAATCCATGCGCGTTTTGCCGGTTTATGCGGCAGAGTCGAGCGATCTCCGGGGCGATGCGCCCCCGGGCATTTTTTACCGCTTGATAAAATTTTCAGGCCGTGAGACGGTTTCCCCAACGACAAGACCAGGACCGACAGAGAGGTGGACGATGACCCCGAACGCGCTGGCCGAGGGCATCCGGCCCGGCCGTATGGACGAGGAGAGCCTCGCCGAGGGCTTCTGCGACATCCATCCGCGGCTCGACCCGCACGAGGCGATGGTGGCCGCGGACCGCTGCTATTTCTGCCACGACGCACCCTGCATCACCGCCTGCCCGACCGAGATCGACATACCCCTCTTCATCCGCCAGATCGCCACGGGCACGCCCGAGGCGGCCGC
>CAZPCU010000429.1:0-2298 GCA_964585075.1 uncultured Rhodobacterales bacterium | reverse complement strand
GCGCTCGAGGCGCCGGTGCCCATCGCCGAATGCTTCGCGGACGCCGACAACACCTGCCCGCTCGTCGAAGCCTGCCGGCTGCGCCTCGCGCTGACCGACGCGGTGGAGACCTTCTTCGCCCATCTCGACGATATCTCGCTCGAGGCGCTGGTCTGCGACAACCCCGCGCTCGAGGCACTGCTCGCGCCCGCGGGCTGCCGGCACTGACGCGGGCACGGCGGGCTTGCCCGGCCGGGGCGGCTTCGCTATCGTGCCGGCGACGGATCGGGAGAACCGGCCTCGCGCCGGTGCCGAAGGAGCAACCGCCCCGGAAACTCTCAGGCCGACAGGACCGATCCGGCGACGAAACTCTGGAGAGAGATGCGCAGGCCGCATCCGCCGAAGGGATAGCGATCTCAGGCGAAAGGACAGAGGGGGCATCGCGGCGCAGGCGCTGGTCCTGCGCGAACGGGATGCCGGGCGAGAGTCTCAACCGACCACCTGGCGCAGTAGGAGAGGCGGGCCATGGCCGAGGCTCAGCGCCTGACGCTTGACGCGCTGCACCGCGAGCTCGGTGCGCGCATGGTGGATTTCGCGGGCTTCGCGATGCCGCTTCAATACGAAGGCATCATGGCCGAACACGCCCAGGCGCGCGAGCGCGCCGCGCTCTTCGACGTGAGCCACATGGGCCAGGTGCTGCTTCGCGCCGAGGCGCCCGCCGGCGCCGCCCGCGCCCTCGAGGCGCTCGTGCCGCAGGACGTTCTCGGTTTGCGCGACGGGCGCCAGCGCTACGGTTTCTTCACCAACGACGCGGGCGGGATCGAGGACGACCTGATGATCGCCCGGCGCGGCGACGTGCTCTTTCTCGTCGTGAACGCCGCGCGGCGCGCGGAGGACGAGGCGCTTCTGCGCGCGGGGCTCGAGCCCGCGGGCGTGACGGTGGAGACGCTCGCCGACCGCGCGCTCCTGGCGCTTCAGGGCCCGCGCGCGGAGGCGGCGCTCGCCACGCTCGACCCGTGTGCGGCCGGGATGCGCTTCATGGAAACGGCGACGCTCGACCTCGCCGGCGCGGAGGCCTGGGTGTCGCGCTCGGGCTACACGGGCGAGGACGGCTACGAGATCTCGGTGCCCGCGGGCGCCGCCGAGGCGCTCGCCCGGGCGCTTCTCGATCACCCCGAGGTCGCGCCCGCGGGGCTCGGCGCGCGCGATTCGCTGCGCCTCGAGGCGGGGCTGTGCCTTTACGGTCAGGACATCGACGCCATGACGACGCCGGTGGAAGCGGGTCTCGGCTGGGCGATCCAGCCCGCCCGCCGCGAGGGCGGCGCGCGCGCGGGCGGATTCCCGGGCGCGGAGCGCATCCTCACGGAGCTGCGCGACGGCGCGGCCCGCGCGCGGGTCGGGCTGCGCCCGGAAGGCCGCGCGCCCATGCGCGCGGGCGTGGAGCTCTACGAGGCGGAGGCGGGGGGCGAGCCCGTCGGGGCCGTGACCTCCGGCGGTTTCGGCCCCACGGTGGGCGCGCCGGTGGCCATGGGCTATGTGCCCGACCGGCTGGCGCGGCAGGGCCAGCGGCTCTGGGGAGAGCTGCGCGGGCGGCGCCTGCCCGTGACCGTGAGCGACCTGCCTTTCGTGAAACCCGGATACAAGCGCTGAGAAAAGCGAGGAGACGTGAGCGTGACGACCATCAAATACACCGAGGAACACGAGTGGCTGCGCCCCGAGGATGACGGCATCGTGGTGGGCATCACCGAGCATGCCGCGACGCAGCTCGGCGACATCGTCTTCGTCGAACTGCCCGAGGAGGGGACGACCGTCTCGAAGGACGACGAGATCGTGGTGATCGAGAGCGTCAAGGCCGCCTCGGACATCCTCGCGCCGCTCGACGGGGAAATCGTCGAGGTGAACGCCGCGATCGTGGACAACCCGGCGCTCGTGAACGAGGACCCGCTGGGCGAGGGCTGGTTCTTCAAGATCGCGCCGAGCGACACGTCGCAGCTCGACGACCACATGGACGAGGCCGCTTACAAGGACCTGATCGGCTGAGTCCGTGCGCCGGGGCCGCGCCCCAGGGCGCGCCCTCCGGCGGCCGGTTTCTGGGAAAGGGCCGGGGCCGCGCCGCCCGGGCCAAGGAGGATCGCATGCCGTTCGAACCGACAGACTACCTGCCCTACGATTTCGCCAATCGCCGCCACATCGGCCCGTCGCCGGCCGAGATGGACGAGATGCTCGACGTGGTGGGGGCGGAAAGCCTCGACGCGCTCATCGAGCAGACCGTTCCGGCGGCGATCCGGCAGGCCCGACCGCTCGATTTCGGGCGCCCCA
>CAZPCU010000428.1:2090-2305 GCA_964585075.1 uncultured Rhodobacterales bacterium | reverse complement strand
ACCGCGTGGCGCCCCCCGCCGACACCGCGGCGCTGGTGGCAAAGCTCAAGGACCAGAAGGGCATCACCATCACCCACGAGGAGATCGAAGGCGCGGGCCACTTCTTCGAGGGGCCGCACATGGACACGATGATCGACACCGTGACGGGCTACGTGAAGCGCCGGCTGACGGAGACGACGCGCTGATGGGCGTCGCGGAGGATCTCGCCGACGCGC
>CAZPCU010000428.1:0-2080 GCA_964585075.1 uncultured Rhodobacterales bacterium | reverse complement strand
GGAGGAGCTCGGGGACGACACGCTCATCGACGAGGTGGCCAAGGCGCTCGGGCAGTCCTCGACGACGACGGAAGAGGCGTTCATGACCTCGGTGCGCGTGCGAATCGCCGAGCGCCGGGCGCGGCGGACGCTCGAGGCCGCCGTCGCGCGCCGGCGCGCCGGCAACAAGACGGAAGACGCCGCGGAAGACAGCGAGGCCGAGGCCAAGCCCGCACCGGATCCGGCGCCCGCGCCGAAACCCGCGCCGAAGCGCGCGAGCGCGCGGAAAGCCGGCCCGCGCACCCCGCGGCCGCCCGCGCCCCCTTCGCCGAGGCTTGACCGCGATCAATGAGCCTCCCCTCCCGTCCGGTCGAATCTCGCGCCGGGACCACAGGGAGGGATCCTATGCCGGACTTCGAGATGCTTCAGTTTCCGGAGACGCCCTACGTCTATGTCGAGGGGCGCTCCTCCATGGCGCCCGGGGACATCTCGCGGGAGATGGGCCGCGCCTTCCGCACCGCCTGGGAGGCCATGCAGGCCGCCGGAATCCCGCCCGGCGGCCCGGCCCTGTCGGTCTACCACGACTACGATCCCGAGGAGATGCGCTTCCGCGCGGGTTTCGTGGTGAACGTGGCCGACGCGCCGAAAGCCGAGGCGCCGCTCCGCGCCGACATGCTGCCCGCGGGCGAGGTGCTCCACTTCACCCATCGCGGCCCCTACGCCACGCTCCGCGACGATTACGAGAAGATGATGCAGCACCTCTCGGAGACCGGGCAGGCGCCCGGGGCCCCGAGCTGGGAACTCTATCTCGACGACCCCTCGGACACGCCCGAGGAGGATCTCGTCACCGAGGTCTATGTCCCGCTCGCCTGAGCCGCATCAGGCGCTTGCGGAGCGCGCCTCAACGCTCTGAGGCGGCTTTCCTTTCTTCGCCTCGGCCGCCTTCTCGGCGAGGTCGCGGGCGATGGCGAAGGCGCCGCGGATCTTGTCGGCGTCGCGCCGCCAGTCGCGGCGCACCACGATCTTGTTGTCCCGGACCTTGGCGAGCCCGTCCTGCGCCTTGATGAACTCGACGAGGCCCTCCGGGTTGGCGAACTTGTCGTCATGGAACTGGATCGTGGCGCCCTTCGGGCCACCGTCCAGCTTGGCGATGCCGGCGCGCTTGCACATGGCCTTGATCCGCACCACGAGAAGAAGCGTGTTCACCTCCTTGGGCAGCTTGCCGAAGCGGTCGATGAGCTCGGCGGCGAAACCTTCGAGCTCGACCTTGGTCGTGAGCGAGGAGAGGCGGCGGTAGAGGCCGAGCCGCACGTCGAGGTCCGGCACGTACTCCTCCGGAATCAGGACCGGAACGCCAAGGTTGATCTGCGGCGCCCACTGCTCTTCGGCCTCGGAAAGACCTTCCAGCTCGCCCGCGCGGATCTTGGCGATCGCCTCCTCCAGCATGGTCTGGTAGAGTTCGTAGCCCACGTCGCGCATCTGGCCCGACTGCTCCTCGCCGAGCAGGTTGCCCGCGCCGCGGATGTCGAGATCCTGGCTCGCCAGAGTGAAGCCCGCGCCGAGGCTGTCGAGCGAGCCCAGCACCCGCAGCCGCTTTTCCGCCTGCGGGGTCAGCTTCACGCGCGGCTTGGTGGTGAGATAGGCATAGGCGCGGGTCTTGGCCCGGCCCACGCGGCCGCGGATCTGGTAGAGCTGGCTCAGCCCGAACATGTCCGCCCGGTGGATCACCATCGTGTTCGCGGTGGGAATGTCGAGCCCGCTCTCCACGATGGTCGTGGCCAGCAGCACGTCGTATTTGCCGTCGTAAAAGGCGTTCATCCGCTGGTCGAGCTCGCCCGCCGCCATCTGGCCGTGGGCCACGACGAATGTCACCTCCGGCACCTCGTCGCGCAGGAAAGCTTCCATCTCCGGCAGGTCGGCGATGCGCGGCACCACGAAGAAGGATTGCCCGCCCCGGTAATGCTCGCGCAGCAGCGCCTCGCGGATCGTCACGGTGTCGAACTCCGACACGTAGGTGCGGATGGCGAGGCGATCGACCGGCGGCGTGCCGATGATCGACAGGTCCCGCACCCCGGTCAGCGACAATTGCAGCGTGCGCGGG
>CAZPCU010000427.1:0-2307 GCA_964585075.1 uncultured Rhodobacterales bacterium | reverse complement strand
GGTGACCATCGATATCCTGATCGAGGCCGGGGCCACGCGGTTCAAGCCGATCCTGCTCACCGCGATCGCGGCGATGATCGGGGCGAGCGTGATCCTCTTCGACCCGATCTTCCAGGGGCTCGCCATCTCGCTGCTCTTCGGGCTGGCCTCCTCCACCGCCTTCACGGTGCTGGTGATCCCGGCGATCTACCGCCTGGCCAGGACCTGAGGCCGGCGCCCCGGCTCAGGGCCCCGCCGCGGCCGGGTTCCGGGCCAGGAGCGCCGCCGCCACGCCGAGCGCGATCGCCTGCGGGTGCTTGCCGAGGGCGGGGTCGCCGATCGGGCAGCGGATGCGCGCCACGGCCTCCGGCGGATGCCCCGCCGCCTCCAGCCGCTTGCGGAACCGCGCCCATTTCGTGGCCGACCCGATGAGCCCGCAGCCCGCGAAGCCGCGGCGCAGAAGCGCGTCGCAGAGCGCGAGGTCGATGTCGTGGCTGTAGGTCATGACGTAGTGCCAGGCGCCCTCGGGCGCATGCGCGGCGAGGCGGGGCAGATCCGCCGCCGGCACCGCTGCCACGCCCGCGGGCGGCAGATCGGGCAGGCGCTCGGGCCCGGTGTCCGCCAGCGTGACCGAAAGCCCCGGCAGGGGGGCGAGCGCGGCGGCGAGGGCGCGGCCCACATGCCCCGCCCCCCAGATCCAGACGGGCAGGCCGGGGGGCGAGACCTCCTCGGCGAACCATCCCGCCGCCCAGCCCGGCCCGGCGGGCGGGCCCGCGCCCGGCGCCGCCCCGGGCAGCGCCCGCGCCCAGAGCCCCGCCCCGGGGATCTCCGCCAGCCGCGCCGCGTCGAAGCACTCGGTCACCAGCCGCACCGCGCCGCCGCAGCACTGGCCGAGATCGGGGCCGAGCGGCACCTGCCGCGCCTCGTCGCGCATCTCCGCGAGGCAGGCCCGCGCCCGCGCCGCCGCCGCATGCTCGAGCGCGCCGCCGCCGATGCTGCCCGCCTGGCCGCCCGACCAGACCAGCATCGCGGCGCCCGCCGCGCGCGGGGCGGAGCCGCGCGCCTCGGCCACCACGACCCGCGCGATGCGCCCCTCCCGCGCGACGGTGGCGGCGAGGGCCGCGCGGTCAAGCGCCATGGCGCGCCCGTTCCACCGCCGCAAGCACCCGCTCCGGCGTGGCCGGCGCGTCGAGGGCGGGGTAATGGGGCCCGCAGGCCGCCGCCGCGTCCGAGAGCGCCATCAGCACCGAGATTCCGAGCATGAGCGGCGGCTCGCCCACGGCCTTGGAGCGGTGCACCGTCTCCGCCCGGTTGTCGCCCTCCCAGAGCGCCACGTTGAAGACGCGCGGCCGGTCCGCGAAGGCCGGGATCTTGTAGGTCGAGGGCGCGTGGGTCGCGAGCCGCCCGGCCTCGTCCCAGACGAGCTCCTCGCTGGTGAGCCAGCCTGCTCCCTGCACGAAACCGCCCTCGATCTGGCCGATGTCGAGGGCGGGGTTCAGGCTCCGCCCCGCGTCGTGGAGGATGTCGGCCCGCAGGATCCTGTATTCGCCCGTCAGCGTGTCGAGCGCCACCTCGCTCGCCGCGACGCCGTAGGCGAAGTAGTAGAAGGGGCGCCCCTCGCCCTTCAGCCGGTCCCAGGAAATGTCGGGCGTGCGGTAGAAACCCGTGGCCGAAAGGCTCACCCGGCCCTCCCAGGCGGCGCGCGCCGCCTCCGCGAAGGCGTAGCTCTCGCCGCCCACCTCCACGCGGCCCGCGCGGAAACGGACGGACTCGGGCCGCGCCTGGTGGCGCTCGGCCAGGAAGGCGGCCATCCGCCCCGCGATCTCCTCGCAGGCGAGCTTCACCGCCATGCCGTTCAGGTCCGAGCCGGAGGAGGCGGCGGTGGCCGAGGTGTTGGGCACCTTGCCCGTGTCGGTGGCGGTGATCCGCACCGCCTCCAGCGGCAGGCCGAACACCTGCGCCGCCACCTGCGCCACCTTCTGGAAAAGCCCCTGGCCCATCTCCGTCCCGCCATGGTTCAGCGCGACCGAGCCGTCCTGGTAGACATGCACCAGCGCGCCCGCCTGGTTGAGATGGGTGAGCGTGAAGGAGATGCCGAACTTGACGGGCGTGAGCGCGAGGCCGCGCTTGATCACCGCGTTCTCCGCGTTCCAGGCCGCGATCGCTTCCCGCCGCGCGGCGTAATCGCTCGTCTGCAGGAGCCGCCCGGTCATGCGGCCCAGGATGAAGTCCTCGACCAGCTGACCATAGGGCGTCACGCGGCCTTCCCGCGATCCCTTCCTCTTGCCGGAAATACCCTCGGGGGGTGAGGCGGCAAAGCCGCCGAGG
>CAZPCU010000426.1:0-2313 GCA_964585075.1 uncultured Rhodobacterales bacterium | reverse complement strand
AGCGCGACATCTCGCATTCCTCCGTGGAACGGGTGATCGCCCCCGACGCCACGGTGACGCTCGACTTCGCGCTGCATCGCCTCGCGGGCGTGATCGACAAGCTGGTGATCTACCCCGAGCGGATGCTGGAGAACCTCCACCGTTTCCGCGGCCTCGTGATGAGCCAGCGCGTGCTTCTCGCGCTCACCCAGGCGGGGGTGAGCCGCGAGGACGCCTACGCCATGGTCCAGCGCAACGCGATGAAGGTCTGGGAGGAAGGCCGCGACTTCAGGACGGAGCTTCTCGCCGATCCGGACGTGGTGAAGGTGCTCGGAAAAGAGGCGATCGAGGAGAAATTCGACCTCGGCTACCACCTGAAGCACGTCGACACGATCTTCGGGAGGGTTTTCGGAACATCCGGCGTTTGAAGGGCGCGGCCTCCGTGCTAGCTTTCCCCTACGGAACCGAAAGGAGACCGCGATGACGATGTTCAAGACGATTCTGGCCGCCGCCGCCCTGACCGCGGTGCCGGCCATGTCCATGGCGGCCTGTGGCGGCCACAGCAAGCAGGTCATGTCCTGCGGCGAGGGGCTGGTCTGGGACGAGGCGCAAGAGACCTGCGTGAAGCAGGTGATGAGCTGACGCGCCCTCCAGGGCGGTTTTCCAGCGAATGATCCTGGGCGGCCCATCGGGGCCGCCTTCTCTTTTTCGGCTTCCGGGCCGGTTCCCCGGAAGGCCCGGAACGGGCGATCCCTCGTGACCGGACTGCGGTTTTCCGCCGCCCTGCCCTCCGACGCCTCTGCTTTGGGCGGCGCGGAGGAGGAGGCCCTCACCAGGCCCGAGTTCAGCCTTTCTTCACGCCTCGCGGGTTAACTCTGCGCCGACCGCGCGCGATCCCGGGGGGAGGATGGACACGCACCGCCAGCTCGCACAGCTCGACGCCCCGGCAGAGCCCGCCCGGGCCACGTCGCTCGATCGCCGGCGCAAGGCTGCGATCGTCGTGCGGCTTCTCGTGAAGGAAGGGGCGAACCTGCCCATCGGCGAGTTGCCGGAGGAGCTTCAGGCGGCCCTCGCCCAGGAGATGGGCGCGATGCGCTACGTCGATCGGGAAACCCTGCGCGCCGTGGTGGAGGAATTCGCCGACGAGCTGGAGCGCGTGGGGCTGGCCTTTCCGCACGGCATGGCGGGCGCGCTCGACACGCTCGACGGGCATCTGAGCCCGCACACCGCAGCAAGGCTCAGGCGTGAGGCCGGGGTGCGCCAATCGGGCGATCCCTGGGCAAGGCTCGGCGCGCTTTCCGCGAAGGAGCTTCTGCCCTTCGCGATGGAGGAAAGCACAGAGGTCGCCGCGGTGCTCCTCTCCAAGCTCGACACCGCGAAGGCGGCGGCGCTGCTCGGCCTGCTGCCGGGCGACCGCGCGCGGCGCATCACCTACGCCGTCTCGCTCACCGCCGCGATCACGCCCGAGGCGGTGGACCGCATCGGCCTCGCCCTCGCCGCGCAGCTCGACGCGCGCCCGCCCCGCGCCTTCCCGGACGAGCCGGTGAAGCGGGTGGGCGCGATCCTCGACTTCTCGCCCGCCGCCACGCGGGACGACGTGCTCGAGGGGCTGGAGGAGACCGACAACGCCTTCGCCGAGCGGGTGCGCCGCGCGATCTTCACCTTCGCCGACATCCCCGACCGGCTGGAGCCGCGCGACGTGCCGAAAATCCTCCGCGAGGTCGAGCAGCCGGTGGCGGCCCGCGCCCTCGCCGCGGCGGAGAACGCAGGCCTCGACGCGGCGGCGGGCTTCCTGCTCGACAACATCTCCTCGCGCCTCGCCGACACGCTCCGCGAGGAAATGGCCGAGGCGGCGGACGTTTCCGCGGAGGACGGAGAGGAGGCGATCGCCGAGCTGGTCGGCGTCATCCGGCGGCTGGAGCGCGCGGGCGAGATCCGGCTGGCCACGCCGCCCGCCCCGGTGTGACGGGCGCGGCGCGCGCGATGGACAGGGCCGCAGGCCGTCCCTAACGTGCCGCCATGCAGACACCACCTCCAGCCGCGGCCGTCGATGCCGCGACGGCGCGCTCGCGGGCGATTCTCCTGATGATCGGCGCGGTGCTCTGCTTCACGCTGATGGACGCGACCGCCAAGGCGCTTTCCGGCCGCGTGGGCACGATGCCGACCCTCTGGGCGCGATACGCCGGCCAGAGCCTCGTGGTGCTCGTGCTGGTCGCGCCGCGGCTGCGCAGCGTGCTGCGCACGCGCTACCCGCGGCTGCAGGCGCTGCGCTCGCTCTATCTCCTCTGCGCGACGATGTGCTTCTTCTTCGGGATCGCCAATATCGGGCTGGCC
>CAZPCU010000425.1:0-2322 GCA_964585075.1 uncultured Rhodobacterales bacterium | reverse complement strand
CGGAAGAGCTCCAGCCCCGCCCAGGCGATCATCGCCGCGTTGTCGGTGCAGAGCGCGAGCGGTGGCGCGACGAAGCGCGCGCCCGCCTGGCCTGCGATGCCTTCCAGCGCCGCCCGGATGGTCGCGTTGGCCGCCACGCCGCCGGCGACGGCGAGGGCGGGCTCTGCGGGAGCGTCGGCCAGGTGGATGTCCAGCGCGCGGCGCGTCTTTTCGGCCAGAACTTCGGCCACCGCGGCCTGGAACCCGGCGCAGAGATCCGCGCGGTCGGTCCGCGCGAGGCCGCCCTTTTCGGCGATGAGCCGGTCGCGCGCGCGGAGCACCGCCGTCTTCAGCCCCGAGAAGGACATGTCGCAGCCCGGACGGTCGAGGAGCGGGCGGGGAAAGTCGAAGCGCGCGGGGTCGCCCGCCGCTGCCTCGGCCTCCACCGACGGTCCGCCCGGCTGCGGCAGGCCCAGGAGCCGCGCCACCTTGTCGAAGGCTTCGCCCGGCGCGTCGTCGATCGTGCCGCCGAGGCGGCGGAACGCGTCCGGCCCCCGCACCTCGACGAGCTGGCAGTGCCCGCCCGACACGAGGAGCACGAGATAGGGAAAGGACAGCCCGTCCGTCAGGCGGGGCGTCAGCGCATGGCCCGCGAGATGGTTCACGCCGACGAGGGGAAGCCCCGCCCCCGCCGCGATCCCCTTGGCGCACATCACGCCCGCCAGCACGCCGCCGATGAGCCCCGGCCCCGCCGTCACGGCCACGGCGTCCAGCTCGCGGAGCGCGAGGCCGGCCGCGGCCAGCGCTTCGGCGACGCAGTGGTCCAGCCGCTCGGCGTGGGCGCGGGCGGCGATCTCGGGCACGACGCCGCCATAGGCCGCGTGCAGCCCGGTCTGTCCCTCGACGACGGAGGCGAGGATCTCGGGGCGCGCGCCTGCGCGTTGCCGCACCACGGCCGCGGCGGTATCATCGCAACTGCTTTCCAGCCCGAGTATGGTGAGCTGATCCGCCACAGGGTCTCCCGGTGTTCCAGAAGCCTTGCCCTAGCACCGGGCCGACCCCCGAACAATGGCCTGCCAATGCCGCCTGCGCCCGTCCTCGTGCTGACCCGCCCCCGCGACGCGTCCGAGCGATTCGCCTCGGAGGTCGTCGGGGCGCTGGGCGCCTCGGCGCCGGAGGTCTGCATCTCGCCGCTCATGCGCGTGGACTTCGCCGGGCGCTTGCCCGACATGACCGACGCCGCGGCACTCGTCTTCACCTCGGCCAACGGCGTGCGCGCCTACGCCGCCGCCGGCGGGCCGCGGGGCCTACCCGCCTTCGCGGTGGGGGAAGCGACGGCCGAGGCCGCGCGCCGCGCCGGGATCGCCGCCGAGCCGGCCGGAGGCGACGCGCGCGCGCTCGTGTCCCATCTCGCGGCGCGGCGGCCGGCAGGAAGGATCGTCCATGTCCGGGGCGAGCATGCGCGCGGGGACGTCGCCGCGCGGCTCCGCGAGGCGGGGCTCCGGACGGAGGAGGCGGTGCTCTACCGGCAGGTGCTCCTTCCTTTCTCGGACCGGGCACGCGCGCTGCTCTCGGGCCGGGCGCCCGTGGTCGCGCCGCTCTTCTCGCCACGCACGGCCGAGCAGTTCGCCCGCCAGCATCGCGGCGGGGCGCCGCTCTGGATCCTGGCGATGAGCGAGGCCGTCGCCCGCCGCGTGAGCCACCTGCCCGCCCGTCGGATCGCGGTGGCCGCCCGCCCCGACGCGCCGGCCATGCTGGCCGGGGTGGCCGGGCTTCTCGAGAGCGCCGTGCGGCTTGAGAGCGGTGAGGGCGCCGGGTAAGGTCGCCCAGGCGACATTGCGGCCGCGCGAGAATCGAAAGGTGGGTGAGACGTGGCAGACCCGGACGAAACGCGGAAGCCCTCCGAACCCGAAGACGACAAGGACACCGAGGCCGCGGCCGCCGAGCCGGAGCCGGAAAGCGGCGAGCACAGCGCCGCGGCACCCGGCAGCCCATCGGATGACGCCGCCTCGGAAGACGAGCGCCCCGAGGCTTACGAGCCCGAAGCCCTGCCCGAGGGCGACGCGGGGGAACCCGGCCCGGAAGAACGGACGGAGGACGCGCTTTCCGGGGAGGGCGAGGCCTCGGAAACCGGCGTGGCGGCCGGGGATACGCCCGACTCGGAGACCGGCGCCGACATGGCCGCGCGCCCCTGGGGCGGCGGCGAGGATCGGCTCGACGAAAGCGCCTCGGCCGAGGAAAGTCCGGAGGACGAGTCGACCGAGGCGGAATCGCGCGTCTCCGAAGCCGCCGCCCTCGCCGCCGGCGCGGCGTTCGGCGCAAGCGTGGCGGGCACGGACGCGC
>CAZPCU010000424.1:0-2329 GCA_964585075.1 uncultured Rhodobacterales bacterium | reverse complement strand
GCGCACACCACATGATTGGTCGATACGGCAAATCTGGCGACAACTCACCCTGGGAATGCAGATGTTCTCGACAAGGCTGCAAGAATCTGCCGCTGACAGTTGCGCCAGTGTCACAATGCGGCCGTTCCGCGTAAGCTGACCCTTTCTTGCTCGACCACGTCCGCTGTCAGCCGCCCGGTTGCGTAGACGCCTGTGTCTATCGACACGCGACCAGCCGCATAGACGGGCTCCTCCACGATCACATGCCCGTGAACCACCCAGACACCATCGCTCCGCGGAGTTCCCGAGAAGGCCGGATCGCCCCGGAGATGCGCATGTCTCGGCTGCTCGTCGATGCCGAGGATCGGATCTGCGTCCGCATGCGTCACGAGGATGTTTCCCGAGCGCCAGACAAGGGGCCGCGACCTTAGCCAGGCGACGAGGTCATCGCCCGTGGCTTCGCGCAACGTCTCTGCCGTCTTTCGCAAGGACGCCGTTGCGTCGTGCATGATGCGGCGATCAGTTGCGATGTCGGGTTCGGTCTCACCGCCACAGGCGCCCCCCCTCCATCGGCCCCGAGGGGCTGAGCGCCAGAGAACGCGCCCGACCGTTCGGCGATGAAGCGGCGCGGCCGGATGCCCCCCATTTCGGGTCCTTCGAACGGGAAAGCTATACCGATGGGCGAGGCTCGACGCATTTCTAGCGTCAGGGGGAAAACCCGGGTTTCCAGGTTTCCTCTTCGAGATGGGGCGGGCGCTCGAGGCACGGCCGGGCCGGTCAGTGCGAGCTATGGCGCATCGGCAGTCCCAGCCCTGCCGCCGACTCGGCCTCCGTTGACACGCCGCGCGGAGCGGCGAAAAATCTGGCGCCAAGCTGAAACACGCAGAGGCATCCGCCTCCGACGGCGACCCTCAAGCTATTGAGTTTTCTTGCCTTTGTGGTGAGCCGTGCAGGATTCGAACCTGCGACCCACTGATTAAAAGTCAGTTGCTCTACCAACTGAGCTAACGGCCCACGTGGCGGCCTGTCTATGAATCGCGTTCGGGGGGGTCAACCCCGAAAATCGCCGCGCGCGCGGCGGTCCTCTGGATTCGCCGCGGCGCCCCGATTATATGCGCGCGCATGGTTCAAGGCGCAACTCCCGGCCGGCCCTTCATGAAGATGCACGGGCTCGGCAACGATTTCGTGGTGCTGGACGCGCGGCAGGGCGGCGGCGCGCCGTCGCCGGCGCTCGCGCGCGCGCTCGCCGACCGGCATCGCGGCGTGGGGTTCGACCAGCTCGCCGTCATCCACCCGGGCGAGAACGCCGACGCGCGGCTGGAGTTCCTGAATGCCGACGGCTCCCCCTCGGCGGCCTGCGGCAACGCCACGCGCTGCATCGCGCGGCATCTCATGGCCGAGACGGGCCGCGACCGGCTTCGCCTCGCCACGGCGCACGGAGTGCTGGAGGCCGTGGACGCGGGCGGCGGCCTGACCTCCGTCAACATGGGCGCGCCCGGCACCGAGTGGCGCGACATCCCGCTCGCCGAGGCCATGGACACGCTGGAGCTGCCCATCGAGGGCGCGCCCACGGCCACCAGCATGGGCAACCCGCACTGCACCTTCTTCGTGGAGGACGCCGAGGCCGTGCCGCTCGCGCAGTTCGGCCCCCGCTACGAGACGCACCCGCTCTTTCCCGAGCGCGCGAACGTGCAGGTGGCCAGCGTGATCGCGCCGGACCGGCTGCGGATGCGGGTCTGGGAACGGGGCACCGGCGTCACGCTCGCCTCCGGCTCCTCGTCCTGCGCCGTGGCCGTGGCGGCCGCGCGGCGCGGGCTCACCGGGCGGCGCGTGACGGTCGCGCTCGACGGCGGGGAGATCGGGATCGACTGGCGCGAGGACGGCGTGTGGATGACGGGGCCCACGATGCACGTGTTCTCCGGCACCCTGACGCCCGACTTCCTGGAGGAGGCGGGATGAGCGCGCCCCGCTTCACCACGCTCGGCTGCCGGCTCAACGCCTACGAGACGGAGGCGATGAAGGAGCTCTCCGCCGCCGCCGGCCTGGGCGACGCGGTGGTCGTCAACACCTGCGCGGTGACGGCGGAGGCCGTGCGCAAGGCGCGGCAGGAGATTCGCCGGCTGCGCCGCGAGAACCCCGAGGCGCGGCTGATCGTCACCGGCTGCGCCGCGCAGACCGAGCCGGAGACCTTCGCCGCGATGGGAGAGGTGGACGCGGTGATCGGCAACGCCGAGAAGATGCGCGCCGAGACCTGGGAGGGCCTCGCCGCCGACTTCCTGGGCGAAACGGAGCGCGTGCAGGTGGACGACATCATGTCGGTGCGCGAGACGGCGGGGCACCTGATCGACGG
>CAZPCU010000423.1:0-2335 GCA_964585075.1 uncultured Rhodobacterales bacterium | reverse complement strand
ATGGTCGCAGCGCATGGTGGCCATCATCGCGCCCCGGCGCGAGCCCGCGGACATGATGGTGCGGCACATCGCGTCCCAGACATCCATGAAGGACAAGGGCCCCGAGGCGTCCGCGGCGACGCCGGTGACGTCCGCGCCCTTCGGGCGGATGGTGGAGAAGTCGTAGCCGATGCCCCCGCCCTGCTGCATGGTGAGGGCGGCCTCCTTCAGATGCTCGAAGATGCCCTCCATGCTGTCGGGGATGGTGCCCATCACGAAGCAGTTGAACAGCGTCACCTTCCGCGCCGTTCCCGCGCCTGCGAGGATGCGGCCCGCGGGCAGGAAGCGGAAATCCTCGAGCGCGGCGTAGAACCGCTCCTCCCACGCCTCCGGGTCGGCCTCGACCGAGGCGAGGGCGCGCGCCACGCGCCGCCAGCTGTCCTCCACCGTGCGGTCGATGGGCGTCCCGTCCGCCTTCTTGAAGCGGTATTTCATGTCCCAGATCGTCTCGGCGATGGGCGCGGCGAAGCGGGTCATCTGCGGCCTCCTTGCACGGGCGCGGCGGGTTGCGGGGTGCCGGGGAAGCCCTAATATAGTCGCTAGACTTGGGGGAGTCATCTGGTGGCGCACATAAACCTTGTGAAGCTGAGCGCGGGCACCGAAAGCGTGGAGGACCTCGCGCGGTGGCAGGCGACGCGCCGCGCGCAAACCGCCGACGGGCTGCCGCGCCACGTCACGCGGATGTGGCCCAAGCGGGCCGAGGAGATCCTCGCGGGCGGCTCGATCTACTGGGTCATCAAGGGGCTCGTGCAGTGCCGCCAGCGCGTCCTCCGGCTCGATCCGGCAGAGGGCGCGGACGGCGTCGTGCGCTGCGCCATCGTGCTCGAGCCTGGCCTCGTCCGGACGCGCCCCGCGCCGCGGCGCCCGTTTCAGGGCTGGCGCTACCTCGCCCCCGCGGACAGCCCCGCCGACCTTCCCGCGAGCCGCCAGTCGGAGGACGCGCTCCCGCCCGAGCTCAGCGCCGCGCTCTCCGAGATCGGGGTCGTCTGAAGGCGGGCGCTATTCGTCGAGCCCGAGGCGTGCCAGCAGCGCGGAGAGCGCCTCGCGGTCGGCGTCGGACAGGGCCGCGCGGCGGGCGCGAAAGAGCGTCGCCTCGCTTTTCAGAACGAGCCCGTCGGAGAGCACCTTCAGGTGATTGGCCCGGAGCGTCTCGCCGCTCGAGGTGATGTCGGCCACCGCCTCGGCGGTGAGGTTGCGCACCGTGCCCTCGGTCGCGCCCTGGCTGTCCACCAGCCGGTAGTCGGCGACCCCGTGGGCCCGCAGGAACTCCCGCACCAGGCGGTGATACTTCGTGGCGATGCGCAGCCGGTGGCCGTGGCGCGCGCGGAACTCGGCGGCCACCATGTCGAGGTCGTCGAGCGTCTCCACGTCCACCCAGGCGCGCGGCACGGCGATCACGAGGTCGGCATGGCCGAAGCCGAGCTCGGCGAGGGGTTCCACCTTCTGCTCCCAGCGGCTGAGCTTCTCGCGCACGAGGTCGGTGCCGGTGACACCTAGATGGAGCCGCCCGGCCTCGAGCTCGCGGGGAACCTCGCCCGCCGAAAGCAGCACGAGGGAGACGCCCTCCACCCCGGCCACGGCGCCCGAATACTCCCGCTCCGACCCCGTGCGGGAGAGGTGCACGCCCCGGGCGGCGAACCACTCGAAGGTCTTTTCCATCAGCCGCCCCTTGGACGGCACGCCCAGCTTCACGCTCATTGCAGCCCCCCGAGCTCCAGCACCATGCCGGGGCGGATCACACCGCCCACCGCCGGGATTTCCGCCCCCGCGCCGAGCTGCCGCGTGAGCGCGTCGTAGCGCCCGCCCGTGGCGACGGGCGGCATGTCGGGCCGCGCCTCGGCGTAGAAGCCGAAGACGAAGCCATCGTAATATTCCAGCGAGGTGCGGCCGTAGGAGCCTTCGAAATCAAGCCGCGAAATGTCCACGCCGCGTGCGGCCAGGGCTTCGGCCCGGGCGATGAAGCGCGACACGGCCGGGGCGATGGCGGGCATGTCGACGGCAAGATCCTGCAAGTGCTCGGCGATGTTGTCCACCGTCTCGCGCAGGCCGATCAGATCGGCGAGAAGGCGCACTTCGTTGTCGGGGATCGGCGGCGCGGCGGCGTCCTCGCGCAGCGCCTCGATTCGCTCGGCAATCTCGGCCTCGGAACGCAGCCCCACCAGCGGCGCGTCGCAGGCCATGGGGTCGGGGCGCGCGAGCAGTTCCGCCCGGCCCGGAGGCGCCGGGGCCCGGCCCGAGAACCGGTCGAGCAGGGTGCGAAAGCGGCGCGGGCGCCACAGGTGGCGCAGGAGCGCGG
>CAZPCU010000422.1:0-2335 GCA_964585075.1 uncultured Rhodobacterales bacterium | reverse complement strand
GTTCATGGACCGCCCCTGCATCCGCGCGACCGAGGCTTTCGCCCATGCCGGCTACCCCGATTGCGAGGCGCTGCTGATCGTCGAGGTGGAGGGCGCCGAGCACGAGATCGACGCCCAGCTCGGCCTCATCAAGCAGATCGCCGGCAAGCACGACCCGGTGGAGCTGCGCGAGGCCGCGGACGAGGACGAGGCCGCGCGCATCTGGAAGGGGCGGAAATCCGCCTTCGGCGCCATGGGCCAGCTCGGAGACTACATGTGCCTCGACGGCACGATCCCCGTTTCCGAGCTTCCGCGCGTCCTGGGGCGCATCGGCGAGATGTCGAAGCAGTACGGCCTGGAGGTCGCCAACGTCTTCCACGCCGGCGACGGCAACATGCACCCGCTCATCCTGTTCGACGCCAACAAGCCCGGGGATCTGGAGACATGCGAGGCGTTCGGGGCCGACATCCTGCGGCTCTGCGTCGAGGTGGGGGGCTGCCTCACCGGCGAGCACGGAGTCGGGATCGAGAAGCGCGACCTGATGGCGGACCAGTACGCGCCTGCCGACCTGGAAGCGCAGATGGCCGTGAAGGACGTTTTCGACCCGGCCTGGCTTCTCAACCCTGCCAAGGTGTTCCCGCTGACCGCGTCCGAGGCGCGCCGCGCGGCACGCCTCGCGGCGGAATAGCGGCGCGGCGGGGCGGGAACCTGACGAAAGCGGACAAGATGATCGCACCGGAATCCGAAACGGAGCTGGCCGAGGCGCTGGTCGGGGCAAGGTCGCCTCTGGCGGTGCGGGGCGGGGCCACGCGGAGCGGCGCGGTGGACGGCGCGGCGGTTCTCTCGACCGCCGGACTGTCCGGCGTGGCGCTCTACGAGCCGGGGGCGCTCACCCTCGTCGCCGGGGCGGGCACGCCGCTCGCCGAGATCGAGGCGCTGCTGGCCGGGGAAGGCCAGCGCCTCGCCTTCGAGCCGATGGACCATCGCGGCCTTCTGGGCACCGAGGGCGCGCCGACGATCGGCGGCGTGGTGGCCGCGAATGTCAGCGGGCCGCGCCGGGTGGCCGTGGGTGCCGCGCGCGATTTCATGCTCGGGGTCCGGTTCGTGGACGGCGCGGGCAACGCCGTGAAGAACGGCGGGCGGGTGATGAAGAACGTGACGGGCTACGATCTCGTCCGCCTCATGACCGGAAGCCGCGGCCGCCTCGGCGTGCTGACCGAGGTGGGCCTCAAGGTCCTCCCCGCGCCGGAGACGCAGGGCATGATCGTGTTCGAGGGGCTCGACCTCGCGCGCGCGGTGGCGGCCATGTCCGCGGCGCTCGGGTCGCCCTACGAGGTCACCGGCGCCGCGCATGATCCCTGTGCAGGGCGCACGCTGCTCAGGATCGAGGGGTTCGAGACGCAGGTCGCCTACCGGCTCGACCGGCTCGCGGACCGGCTCGCGGACTACGGCACGGCCGGAACGGTACGCGACCCGGAAGAGGTCTCGGAGGCGTGGCGCGCCCTGCGCGACGTGGCGCCGCTCCAGGGTGCGGCCGGCGACGTCTGGCGCATCCACTGCCGGCCGAGCGCGGCGCCGGAACTCGCCGCGCGCCTCGAGCCGGAGCGCCTGCTGGTGGACTGGGGCGGCGGGCTTCTCTGGGCGCTTCTGCCCGAGGGCACGGACGCCCGCGCCCGGCTCGGCGCCTTCGACGGACACGCGACGCGGGTGCGCGGCGCCCCTGTTCCGGGCGTTTCCGCGCTGCCGCCGGAGCCGCCCGCGGTGGCGGCGCTGACCGCCGGGCTCAAGGCGCGCTTCGATCCCCGCGGCATCCTCAATCCCGATCTCGAGGCCTGACCGCGATGCAGACGACCTTCAGCCCCGAGCAGCTCGCCGACCCGGCGATCCGGCGTTCCAACGAGATCCTGCGCAGCTGCGTGCATTGCGGTTTCTGCACCGCGACCTGCCCGACCTACCAGGTTCTGGGGGACGAGCTCGATTCCCCGCGCGGGCGGATCTACCTCATCAAGGACATGCTGGAGAACGAGCGGGTGCCCGATGACAGAACGGTGCTGCACATCGACCGCTGCCTCTCCTGCCTCGCCTGCATGACCACCTGTCCGTCGGACGTGCATTACATGCACCTCGTGGACCACGCGCGGGAATATATCGAGACGAACTACGACCGGCCCTGGCGCGACCGGGCGCTGCGCTGGATGCTGGCGCGGATCCTGCCCTACCCGATGCGCTTCCGCGTGGCGCTTCTCGCCGCGAAGATCGGGCGGCCCTTCCGCGGCCTGGTGCCGGACAAGCGCCTCAGGGCGATGCTGGACATGGCGCCCGAAACGATCCCGCCGGTCAGCCGCAACGACGATCC
>CAZPCU010000421.1:0-2338 GCA_964585075.1 uncultured Rhodobacterales bacterium | reverse complement strand
AGTGCCCGGTCGCCGACCGTCTGCGCTGGATGTGTTTCTGTGGTCTCGGCGCTGGCGACGCCGTCCCGGACGCCACCACCTTGCGTGATTTCCGCGAGGCGCTGATCGCGGCGGGCGAGAAGACCGCCGGCATCCGGCCGGACAGACCCGCCGGAAGGATGTCGATGCGCGCTGGAGGATGAAGCTCCCGAAGGCCAGGCCCGCCGCCGTCGGCAAGCCGCTGATCGACATCGCCGTCCCGGCCGTCGGCGATAAGTCCTACATCTCTACCGACCGACGCCTTGGCGTCGGATCAGCATGCTTGCCCCTATCCCGCATCGTGCCTGGGATGAGGCGGCCCGACCCGCGCCCGCTGGCCAGAGCCCATGTGACAACGCAGGACAGAACACCTAGGTTGGGTGGAGACGAAGGAAGTGACTCATGAAGACGGCTGCAACGAAGCTCCCGCCGATCGACCCGACGCGCGCTGGCATCATCCAGGAATTCGGTGGCGAAATCATCGCCCTCGATCCGATCGGCGCGCAGGTGTCGGGGATCGATCTGTCCGACCGGGACGCACCGCCGCCCGCGGTCGTCGACGCGCTGGAACGCGAAATGGCGCATCGCGGCTTCCTCGTCTTCAAGAACGAGACGCAGCTGGAGCCCGAGGATTTCCTGCGCGCCAGCTGCCTCTGGGGCGGGCGGGAGCTGCACAGCACCCATGGCGTTCATCCCCGGACTCCCGGCGGCAACCGCCACATCTTCCGCCTTTCCAACGACGAACGCCACGGCATTCCGGATGTCGGGCCGCAGTGGCACAACGACGGGAGCTTCCTGCCCGCCACCTTCTCGCATTCGGGCTACCACATCATCCGGCCGGCCGAGAAAGGCGGCGGCACGCATTTCGCGCATCAGGGCCTGGCGTTCGAGGCATTGCCGGAGGACCGGCAGGAGCGCTGGAGCCGCCTGTCATCGGTGAACTCCGCCTCGGGCGTCGTGCATCCGCTGGTGCACGAGCACCCCGTCTCGGGGCAGAAATGCATCTGGCTGCACCTCGGCATGACCGGCGCCGTCATCGAGAAGCTGCCCGGTCAGGACGGCTTCCGCCTGTTGCACGCCGACGAGCTGAAGCGGCTCTGCCACGAGTACAACGACATCCTGAACGCCGGGTTCACGGACGGCTATGCCGTGGCCTACGAGTACCACGAGAACGATTGCGTCTTCATCGACAATCTGGCCGTCGCGCACAGGGCGGCGCCCGAGGCCCACATGCCGGTGGAGCAACAGGGCCTGCGGATCATGCACCGCAGCACCGTGAAGGGCGTGCAGAACCTCGCCCCCGCCTTCGACTTGCCGCTCCATGTGAATATCGACGGCCCCAATCCGGCCGGTGAGGGCGTCTGGCAAGGGGGCGGCGTCGGCTTTCGGTGGGACGACGGCATCAAGATGCGAAACTGAGCTGCCATCGGGCGCGCCCCTGCCGGAAGGCGGCCGGAGAACCTCGCCCGCTCGCTCCGGTTGGGCGCCCCTCGCACCCCTCCTTCCAGACCGGAGCGCGACCACTTGTCAGGCCCCTTGCCGGGTCGCCCGCCACACCACCGCCTTCGAAACGGCCGGCCCTTGCAAGTCATGCTCCGAATGCCCATTTCTTCCTGGCTATTGTTTTTCGCTTCGAACCGCTGCTTCCGTTCATCCGGCTCTCAGTCGATCGATTCAGTCTGACTCTGCCGGGCTGCCGCGTTCCGTGGGCAGCACTTGAACAGGAGACCACGGACATGGCCAATGGCGCCGTGAATTTCTTGAAGCTATCCGAAGACTTCCGGTTTATCGCGTCGATCTCGGACAGCAGGGGCGCCTTCGTCCACATCCCTGCCGTCGAGCGCGCTGAACCCACCGGTCGCGCCCACGCCGAGGAGAAGGTGCCCTGCGACGTCGGGACCGGTCGTGATGGCCCCCGGTATCGCGTTCGCCTGACCTGATGTTTTCGGGCGCCCGATCTCTTCATCACCCTTGCCACAAGCCGTAGGAGTGCGCTGGTTTGGAGCCACAACAGTGGACCCGTGTCCTCACGAAATATCGCGAACCCATCCCCGCCCGCAGCCTTTTCGAGTTGTCGGTGACCCTTTTGCCATTCGTGGCGATCTGGGCGCTCGCGTGGTGGGCCCTGTCGATCAGCCCCGTTCTCGCCGTCGGACTGGCGCTGGTGAACGCCGGCTTTCTTGTCCGCACCTTCATGATCCAGCACGATTGCGGCCATGGGTCGTTCTTCAGAAACCGGGAACTCGGTGACTGGGTCGGACGGGCGCTGGGGATTCTCACGCTGACCCCCTATGACGTCTGGCGCAAGACGCATGCGATC
>CAZPCU010000420.1:0-2342 GCA_964585075.1 uncultured Rhodobacterales bacterium | reverse complement strand
GCACGTGGGCGTCCGGAAGCCAGGTATGCACCGGCCACATCGGCATCTTCACCGCGAAGGAGGCGAAGAAGGCGAGGAACATGAGCGTCTGAGCGCCCCCGATGACGTGGATTCCGAGGATGCTGAAGCTTTCCGAGCCGAACTGGTGCGCGAGCAGCGCCTCGATGTCGGTGGTGCCGGCATCGACATACATCGCCACCATCGCCACCAGCATCAGGACCGAGCCGAGGAAGGTGTAGAGGAAGAACTTGAAGGCCGCGTAGATGCGCTCCTTCCCGCCCCAGATCCCGATGATCAGGAACATCGGGATGAGCCCCGCCTCGAAGAAGAGGTAGAAGAGCACCAGGTCGAGCGCCATGAAGACGCCGAGCATCAGCGTCTCGAGCACGAGGAAGGCGACCATGTACTCCTTCACGCGGTGCGTCACGTTCCACGACGCCGCGATGGTGAGCGGCATGATGAAGGTGGTCAGCAGCACGAAGAGCACGCTGATGCCGTCCACGCCCATCTTGTAGGAGAGTCCGAGGATCCACTCGCCCTCCTCCACCATCTGGAAGCCGGTGTCGTTCGGGTCGAACTGGGCGAGGATGAAGAGCGAGACGAGGAAGGTCGCCGAGGTGGCGATGAGGGCGAGCCATTTCGCGTTGCGCCGGGCCGCCTCGTCATCCCCGCGCAGGAAGACGAGAAGGATGAGCGCCGCGAGCGCGGGCGTGAAGGTGACGATGGAAAGCAGGTTGTCCATCAGCGCGCTCCCCCGGTGAGCGTCATCCAGGCGATGAGGCCCACGACCCCGAGCACCATCGCGAAGGCGTAGGTGAAGATGTATCCCGACTGCGCGCGCCCCGCGAGCCGCGTGAGCCACGGGATCGCGCCCATGGAGATGCCGTTGATGGTGCCGTCGATCACGTCACCGTCGCCGCGCTTCCAGAGCACCCGCGCCGCCGCCCGCAGCGGCTGGACGAAGAGGAAGTCGTAGATCTCGTCGAAATACCACTTGTTGAGAAGGAAGCGGTAGAGCGGGCGCTGGTTCTCCGCCAGCCGTGCCGGCAGGGCCGGGTTGAGGATGTAGAACCAGTAGGCGACGCCGAGCCCGATCAGCATGACGACGAAGGGGCTCGTCTTGACCCATTTCGGCACCTCGTGCGCCTCGTTGATCACGTCGTTGCCGGGCGCGACGAAGATCGCCCCCTGCCCCGGCTCCCCGGCGAAGACGTAGTGGTGCGCGCCCTTGCCCGCCTCGGCCTCGCCATGGTCCCCTTCCGCCGCGGCGTCGGCGTAGGGCACGCCGAAGAACTTCGCCACGCTGTCGGTGTGGCCGAAGAAGGCGTTGTACCAGATCATGCCCGCCGCAACCGCGCCGAGGGCCAGCGCGCCGAGCGGGATCAGCATCACCCTGGGGCTTTCGTGCGCGTGCTCGTGGGTGCGCTTGTCGCCCCGGGGCGCGCCCCAGAAGGTGAGGAACATGAGCCGCCAGGAATAGAAGGACGTGAAGAGCGCGGCGACGACCAGGAGCCAGAACGCCGCGCCGCCGTCCGTCCCGGCGAAGACGCTTTCCACCACCGCGTCCTTCGACTGGAAGCCCGCGAAGCCGATGGGAATGCCCCCCGCCGTGAAGAGCACCACCGGCACGCCGACGCCGGTGATGGCGAGCGTTCCGATCAGCATCGCCCAGAAGGTCAGCGGCATCTTCTTCCGCAAGCCGCCGTATCGGCGCATGTCCTGCTCGTGGTGCATCCCGTGGATCACCGAGCCCGCGCCGAGGAACAGGAGCGCCTTGAAGAAGGCATGGGTGAACAGGTGGAACATCGCCACCGAGTAGGCGCCGACGCCCGCGGCCACGAACATGTAGCCGAGCTGCGAGCAGGTGGAGTAGGCGATGACCCTCTTGATGTCGTTCTGGACGAGGCCGACGGAGGCCGCGAAGAAGGCGGTGAAGGCGCCGAGATAGACGATGAAGGTTTGCGCCGAGGGCGCGAACTCCATCACCGGCGACATCCGGCAGACGAGGAAAACGCCCGCCGTCACCATCGTGGCGGCGTGGATGAGCGCCGAGACGGGCGTCGGCCCCTCCATGGCGTCGGGCAGCCAGGTGTGCAGGAAGAGCTGCGCCGACTTTCCCATCGCGCCCACGAAGAGGAGGAAGGCGACGATCTCGGCGGCGTTCCACTCACGCCAGAGGAAGGTGAGCCGGGTCTCGGCGATCTGCGGCGCCGCCTCGAAGATGTCCTGAAACTGGATCGAATCCACCAGGAAGAAGAGCGCGAAGATCCCGATCGCTAAGCCGAATTCGCCGACGCGGTTCACGATGACGGTGAACCTGGGCAACGTCGAGATCAACACGC
>CAZPCU010000419.1:0-2342 GCA_964585075.1 uncultured Rhodobacterales bacterium | reverse complement strand
GCCGAGGCGGCGGGCGTATTCCTTCACCGGGCAGCCCGCGCCCCAGGGCACGTCGATGACCTCGACGTCGAGGCCGAGGCGTTCGGCCATCTCCACCCAGAGCGTGGAGAACTGCCCGAAGCGCGACATCAGCACCTTGTCGCCGGGGTTGAGCGTGTTGGTGATCGCCGCCTCCCAGGCGCCGGTGCCCGAGCCCGGGAACATCATGACCGTGCCTTTCTCGGTCCGCAGAACCTTCTTCAGGCCGGTGAAGAGATCCAGCGTCAGATCGCCGAAATCGGGCGCGCGCATGTCCTGCATGGGCACGTTCATCGCCTGCCGCACGTCCTCGGGAACGTTGGTCGGGCCGGGGATGAAGAGATGGGTCTGTCCAGTGCGCATCGGGTCGCCTCCAGGGGGAATCTGTCAACTCGACGCACAAACTGCCACTGCCCATGAAATGTGCAAAAGCAAAACGGGTTCTGCTGTAAACGCGAGAATTTACATCTGGGAGAATATGTGAAAATGTAAAATACACAGACGTTAAAGGTGTGCAACGGCATGCAGAAGACCTTCATCGGCCCGCACCTGCGGCGGCTCCGCCTTGAACGCGGCGAGACACAGGCGCAGATGGCCCGCGCGCTTGGCATCTCCACCTCCTACGTCAACCTTCTGGAGAACAACGAGCGCTCGGTCTCGGTGCCCGTGATGCTGCGCCTCTTCGAGGTCTACGGCGTGGACTGGCGCGCCATCGCCGAGGACGACGACAGCACCCAGCTCGCCGATCTGCGCGCCGTCCTGCAGGACCCGCTTTTCGAGGACGCCCGCCCCGACCTGCCGCAACTCCGCGCCGCGCTCGTCCACAGCCCCGAACTCGCCCGGGGCTTCCTGAAGCTCTACCGCGCCTACCAGGCGGCGACCGACCAGCTCATCAGCACGGACTCCGCCGCCCAGCCCGGCGCCGAGCCCTTCATCGCGGCCTCGCCCGAATCCGCCGTGCACGACTTCTTCCGCCGCAACCGCAACCACTTCCCCGAGCTGGAGGCCGCCGCCGGGGAATTCTGGGACGCGCGCCCGCCGCCGCTCGACGAGGTCTACTCGCATCTCAAGGCCCGGCTGGCGGACCGGCTCGGCCTCGCCACGCGACTCGTGCCGGTGGAGGAGCTGCCCAACGCGCTCCGCATCTTCGAGGAAGAGCGCCGCGAGGTGCTTCTGAGCCAGGCGCTCGATCACCCCAACCGCGTCTTCCAGCTTGTCCATGTCGCGGGGCTCGTCGAGCAGAAGGCCCTTCTCGACCGGCTGCTGGAGCGTTCGGGCATCCAGGACGCCAACGGCCGCGCCCGCTGCCGGGTGGAACTCGCCAACTACTTCGCCGCCGCGGTGCTCATGCCCTACGAGCCCTTCCTCGAGGAGGCACGGGCCTCGAAATACGACATGGACCATATCGCCACCCGCTTCGGGGTGAGCTTCGAGCAGGCCTGCCACCGCGCCACGACGCTCCAGCGCGACGGGGCGCAGGGCGTTCCGCTGTTCTTCCTGCGGATCGACAAGGCGGGCAACGTGACCAAGCGGTTCAATTCCACGAGCTTCCACCTCGCCGAGCGTGGCGGCGCCTGTCCGCGGCTCGACGTTCACACCTCCTTCCGGACTCCCGGGCGGATCGTGCCGCAATTCGTGGAGATGCCCGACCAGAGCCAGTTCTTCGTCTTCTCCCGCACGGTGGATCGGCCCACCTTCGCGCGCCACGCGCAGGACATCCGCCTCGCGGTGGCGATGGGATGCTCGGTCGAGCACGCGCCGGAGATCGGCTACGCGGAGGGCTTCGCCGTCAAGGCCAGCCAGATGACGCCCATCGGGATCAACTGCCGCATCTGCCCGCGCGCCAACTGCGACCAGCGCGCCCACCACGCGGCCATCCTGGCGCGGCCGGTGGACACGCGCCGGCGGGGCGCGACGCGCTACGAGGTGTGAGCGCGGGCGCCGTCAGCCCGCCCGGACCACGGGGTTGCGCATGACGCCGATGCCGTCCACGCCGTATTCGATCACGTCGCCCGGCCACATCCATTCCTGCGGCTCGCGCCCGGCGCCCACGCCCTCGGGCGTGCCGGTGGCGATCACGTCTCCGGGCTCCAGCGTGATCCCGGACGAGATGTCGGCGATGAGATGCGGGATCCTGAAATGCATGTGGCGGGTGTTGGAGCGCTGCTTCTCCTCGCCGTTCTTGGCGAGCCAGAGGTCGAGGTCGTGAGGGTCGGGGATCTCGTCGGCGGTGACGATGCAGGGCCCCATGGGCGCATAGCTGTCCATCCCCTTGGAGACGATCCACTGCCCGGCGCGGCGGTTGTCGCGGGCCGAGACGTCGC
>CAZPCU010000418.1:0-2356 GCA_964585075.1 uncultured Rhodobacterales bacterium | reverse complement strand
GGTCATCGAGCAGACGATCCGCGAGAAGCTGCCCGAGGGGTTCCAGCGCGCCGAGTATCTCCTGGATCACGGGATGCTCGACCGCGTGACGCCGCGCGGCCGGCTCCGGGACGAGCTCATCTCGCTCACGCGGATGCTGCTGAATCTCCCCCCCGCCGTGAAGGGTGACCTGCCGCCGCCTGACGCGCCCGCAGAGAGCGCCGAGGAGCCCGCCGCGCGATGAGCGGGGTCGCGTCGGACGTCATCCTGCAGCGGATGATGTCGCTCCACCCGAAGGTGATCGACCTCACGCTCGACCGCGTGTGGCGGCTCCTTGCCGCGCTCGGCCATCCCGAGCGCGCGCTGCCCCCGGCGATCCATCTCGCCGGGACGAACGGGAAGGGCTCCACCCTGGCCTTCCTGCGCGCTGGTCTCGAGGCCGGGGGGCAGCGCGTCCACGCCTACAGCTCGCCGCATCTCGCCCGGTTTCACGAACGCATCCGGCTGTCCGGCGCGCTCATTTCGGAAGAGGCGCTGACCGCGGTTCTCGACGAGTGCGAGGCGGCGAACGGCGGCGAACCGATCACCTATTTCGAGATCACCACCTGCGCGGCCCTTCTGGCCTTCGCGCGCACGCCCGCGGACTGGACGCTCCTGGAGACCGGGCTCGGCGGGCGGCTCGACGCGACGAACGTGATCGACGCGCCGCGGCTCACCATCGTCACGCCCATCTCGCGCGACCACGAGCAGTTCCTCGGCGACACGGTGGCGAAGATCGCCTTCGAGAAGGCGGGCATCCTCAAGCGCGGCACGCCCTGCATCGTCGGCCCTCAGCCCGAGGAGGCCATGGAGGTGATCGAGCAGCAGGCGGCCCGGCTCGGCGTTCCGCTGCTCGCCCACGGCCAGCACTGGCACGCCTGGGAAGAGCGGGGCCGCCTCGTCTACCAGGACGAGCGCGGGCTTCTGGACCTGCCCCTGCCCGTCCTGCCCGGCGCCCACCAGATCGACAACGCGGGCGCGGCGCTCGCCGCGCTCCGGCATCTGGGGTTCGACGAGGACGCCTGCGAGGCCGCCGTGACGGGCGCGGAGTGGCCCGCGCGGATGCAGCGGCTCCGCCGCGGGCCGCTGGCCGAGAGCGCGCCCGGCTTGGAGCTCTGGCTCGACGGCGGCCACAACGCCTCCGCCGGAGAGGCGCTGGGCCGCCACCTCGCGCGGCTGCCCGCGCGCCCCACCCACCTCATTTGCGGGATGCTCAACACCAAGGACGTGGGCGGCTATCTCGCGCCGCTCGCCGGCGTCGCCGAGAGCCTCACCGCCGTCTCGATCCCCGGCGAGGCGAACACGCTCACCGCCGAGGCCACCGCCGCCGCGGCCGAGGCCGCCGGGCTGCCCGCCCGCACCGCCGAGAGCCCCGCCGCCGCCCTCGCCGCCATCGCCGCAGACGCGCCCGATGCACGGGTACTCATCTGCGGCTCGCTCTACCTCGCCGGGGCCATCCTGCGGGAGAACGGCTGAGCGCCGTCAGGGGTGGCCCCAGCCGTGGCTCATCATCTCTTGCAGCCGGCTCGCGGTGCGCGCGAACTCGAAGCTGCCCTCTCCCTCGACGTAGAGCATCTCGGGCAGGGCGGCGGCGGTGCAGATGAGCCGGACACGCGCCTCGTAGAGCGCGTCCACCAGGGTCACGAAGCGCCGGGCCTCGTTGAAGTTGGAGCGGCCGAGCTGCGGGATGTCCTCGAGCACGAGCACCCGCACCGCATCCGCGATGGCGAGATAGTCCGCCGGCCCGAGCGGCTGGCCGCAAAGGTCGTGGAAGCGTGCCCGCGCGACCCCGTTGTGGAAGGCCGGCAGCACCACGTCGCGGCCCTGAACGCGCAGCGTGAGCGGCGCGTGATCGCCGCCGGTCAGCCCCTCCCAGATCTCGGCCACGATCCGCCGCGCCGTCGCGTCCGCGGGGGTGAAATAGACCGGCGAACCGGCGAGCCGGTCCTGCCGGTAGTCGGTCGCCCCGGCGAGCTCGTGGACGACCATGCGCTCCTTCAGGAGATCGATGAAGGGCAGGAAGAGCGCGCGGTTGAGACCGTCCTTGTAAAGGTCGTCCGGCGGGCGGTTCGAGGTCGCGACCACCACGACCCCCGCCGCGAAGAGCTGCTCGAAGAGCCGCCCGACGATCATCGCGTCGGTGATGTCGGTGATCTGCATCTCGTCGAAGGCGAGGCAGCGGATCTCGTCCGAGACGGCAGCGGCCACGGGCCGGATCGCGTCGTCCACCCCCTCGGCCCGCGCCGCGGCCATGCCCCCATGCACCTCCTGCATGAAGGCGTGGAAATGCACGCGCCGCGTGGGCGCGGGCGAGGCGGCTGCGAAAAGGTCCATCAGC
>CAZPCU010000417.1:2100-2366 GCA_964585075.1 uncultured Rhodobacterales bacterium | reverse complement strand
ACGGCGCGCAGATCATGTTCGACCAGTTCATCTCGTCGGGCGAGTCGAAGTGGCTGCGGATGTCGGGCCTCGTCTGCCTCCTGCCGCACGGCTACGAAGGCCAGGGCCCCGAGCACTCCTCGGCCCGCCTTGAGCGTTTCCTCCAGATGTGCGGCCAGGACAACTGGATCGTGGCCAACTGCACGACGCCAGCCAACTACTTCCACATCCTGCGCCGGCAGCTCCACCGCAGCTTCCGCAAGCCGCTCATCCTCATGACGCCGAAA
>CAZPCU010000417.1:0-2090 GCA_964585075.1 uncultured Rhodobacterales bacterium | reverse complement strand
AGCTCGCCGTGTCGGACGCGGAGCAGTTCGTGACCGGCTCGAGCTTCCACCGCGTGCTCTGGGACGACGCGCAGAAGGGCAACTCGGACGCGGAGCTCAGGCCCGACGCCGAGATCCGCCGGGTGGTGATGTGCTCCGGCAAGGTCTACTACGACCTGCTGGAGGAGCGGGACGCCCGCGGCATCGACGACGTCTATCTTCTCCGGGTGGAGCAGTTCTATCCGTTCCCGGCGATCTCGGTCGTGAAGGAGCTCGAGCGCTTCAAGCAGGCCGAGATCCTCTGGTGCCAGGAGGAACCCAAGAACCAGGGCGCCTGGACCTTCATGGAACCCAACCTCGAATGGGTGCTCGGCCGCATCGGCGCCGAGCATGGCCGCCCGCGCTATGTCGGCCGCCCCGCGAGCGCCTCGCCCGCGACCGGGCTCGCCTCGCAGCACAAGAAGCAACAGCAGGCGCTCGTCGACGAGGCGCTGACCATCGAAGGGAAGTGAGAAAGACATGACTGTCGAAGTCCGCGTGCCCACGCTCGGCGAGAGCGTCACCGAGGCCACCGTCGCCACCTGGTTCAAGCAGCCGGGCGACAGCGTCGCCGCCGACGAGATGCTCTGCGAGCTCGAGACCGACAAGGTCACCGTGGAGGTGCCCTCGCCCACCGACGGGGTGCTGGAGGACATCGTGGCGCAGGAGGGCGAGACGGTGGGCGTGGACGCCCTGCTCGCGAACATCGCCTCCGCCGGAGAGGTGGACACGACCGAGATCCGGCCGCGCGAGACAGCCGCGAAGACCGAGACGGCCGCCCCCGCCCCCGCCGGCGAGGAGAGCGTGGACGTGATGGTGCCGGCGCTCGGCGAGAGCGTCACCGAGGCCACCGTCTCGACCTGGTTCAAGAGTGCAGGCGACAAGGTCCAGCAGGACGAGATGCTCTGCGAGCTCGAGACGGACAAGGTGTCGGTGGAGGTGCCCGCCCCCGCCTCCGGCGTCCTCGCGGACATCCTCGCGCCCGAGGGCACGACGGTCGAGGCCGGCGGCAAGCTCGGCGTGATCTCCGGCTCGGCCGCCGCCACGGCGCCGGAGCCCGAGGCCGGGGCGAAGACGCCGGCCGCCGCCGAAGCTTCCGCGCCCGCCGAGAGCGGGACGGCGGCGCGGGGCGACGTGGAGGATGCGCCCGCCGCGAAGAAGGCGATGGCCGAGGCGGGGCTTTCGCGCGACGCGGTCACCGGCACCGGCCGCGACGGGCGCGTGATGAAGGAGGACGTGGCCAAGGCCGTCGCCGCGGGCAGCGCCGCCAAGGCGCCCGAGGCCCCGGCCCCGGCGCAGGCGCCGCGCGCCCCGGTCCCGGCCGAGGACGCCGCCCGCGAAGAGCGGGTGAAGATGACGCGCCTGCGCCAGACCATCGCGCGCCGCCTCAAGGACGCGCAGAACACCGCGGCGATCCTGACCACCTACAACGAGGTGGACATGACCGAGGTCACGGGCCTGCGCAGCGAATACAAGGACGCCTTCGAGAAGCGCCACGGCGTCAAGCTCGGCTTCATGTCGTTCTTCGTGACGGCCTGCTGCCTCGCGCTCAAGGAAGTGCCCGAGGTCAACGCCGAGATCGACGGCACCGACATCGTCTACAAGAACTTCGTGCACATGGGCATCGCCGTGGGCACGCCGACCGGCCTCGTCGTGCCCGTGGTGCGCGACGCCGACCAGATGTCGTTCGCCGCGATCGAGAAGAAGATCAACGAACTGGGCGCGCGGGCGCGCGACGGCAAGCTGTCGATGGCCGAGATGCAGGGCGGCACCTTCACGGTGTCGAACGGCGGCGTCTATGGCTCGCTCATGTCCTCCCCCATCCTCAACCCGCCGCAATCGGGCATCCTCGGCATGCACAAGATCCAGGAGCGGCCGATGGTCGTGAAGGGCCAGATCGTGGCCCGCCCGATGATGTATCTCGCGCTCAGCTACGACCACCGGATCGTCGACGGCAAGGGCGCGGTCACCTTCCTCGTCCGCGTGAAAGAGGCGCTCGAAGACCCGCGCCGTTTGTTGATGGATCTGTGAGTTGGTGCAGAGAAAAAGCTCGGACCGCTGATTGATAGCAA
>CAZPCU010000416.1:0-2373 GCA_964585075.1 uncultured Rhodobacterales bacterium | reverse complement strand
TGCCAGCGATCGGGCTGCCCTCGGTGTCGGGCCTTTCGGCATCGAGGATCGCGAGGCCCGCGGCCAGGCGGTCGATCGAGGCGCGCTCGGCCTCCTGCGTCATCGAGGTGACTAGCGACCGGGCGAGCACGGTGCCCACCCCGTCGATGGAAAGAAGATCGTCCCAGGCTGGGCCGTCCTGGTCGGCCGCGGCATCCATGGCGGCGACGAAGGCGTCCCAGCTGCCGTAGTGGCGGGCGAGAAGCTGCGCCGCCGCCTCGCCGACATGGCGGATGCCGAGGGCGAAGATCATGCGTTCGAGGGGAATTTCCCGCCTGTCCTCGATCGCCTCGAAGAGGTTCTTCACGCTCTTTTCGCCCCAGCCGAGCTGCTCGGCCAGCGGCGTGCGGCTCCGGCGCTCGAAGGTGCGCGCAACCTCCTCGCCGTCGAAGCTCTCGAGGCCGAGCGCGTCGGCGAGGCGGCGGCGCGCCTCGCCGCGCTCCGCGCCCTGAAGCCCCGCGAGCACCTCCTCGGGCGCCACCAGCGCCTTCTCGCCCGCCGCATCGCGGGCGGCCAGCGTGAAGATGTCCGCGGGCTCGCGGATCCAGCCCAGGAGGTAGAACTGCTCCACCTGTTTCGCGCCCAACCCCTCGATGTCGAAGGCCCCGCGCGAGACGAAATGCTTGAGCTTCTCGATGGCCTGCGCGGGGCAGATCAGCCCGCCCGTGCAGCGGCGGACCGAATCCCCCTCCTCCCGGATCGCGTCCGATCCGCATTCCGGGCAGCGCGTCGGGAAGACGTAAGGCACGGCGCCGTCCGGCCGGCGCGAGAGATCCACGTCCGCCAGTTTCGGGATCACGTCGCCCGCGCGGTAGACCTGCACCCAGTCGCCCACCCGGATGTCCTTGCCGCCGCGGATCGGGTTCCCCTGCGAGTCGCGCCCGGCGATGTAGTCCTCGTTGTGAAGCGTCGCGTTGGAAACGACGACGCCGCCCACCGTGACCGGGGCGAGCCGCGCCACGGGCGAGAGCGCGCCGGTGCGGCCCACCTGGATGTCGATGCCCTCGAGCCGCGTCCAGGCGAGCTCGGCCGGGAACTTGTGGGCGACGGCCCATCGCGGCGTGGTGGCCCGGAAACCCAGCCGCGCCTGCAGCGCGAGGTCGTTCACCTTGTAGACCACGCCGTCGATGTCGTAGCCGAGCTCGGCGCGGCGATGCTCGATCTCGCGGTAGCGCGCGAGCATCTCGCCTGGCCCGGCGCAGAGTGCGGTGAGCGGGTTCGTCGGGAACCCGAGCGACGCGAGCCGGTCGATCGCGGCCATCTGCGTCTCGGCGAGCGGCTCGGAGAGCGCGCCCCAGCCATAGGCGAAGAAGCGGAGCGGGCGGCCCGCGGTGACGGCGGAATCGAGCTGGCGGAGGCTGCCCGCGGCGGCGTTGCGCGGGTTGGCGAAGCGCTTCTCCCCGTCCGCCTCCTGGCGCGCGTTCAGCGCCTCGAAATCGGCATGCGCCATGTAGACCTCGCCGCGGACCTCGAGAAGCGCCGGCGCAGCGTCGAGGCGCTCCGGGATCTCCCCGATGGTGCGGACGTTGCGGGTGACGTCTTCGCCCACGGCACCATCGCCGCGGGTCGCCGCCTGCACGAGCCGCCCGCCCTCGTAGCGCAGCGAGAGGCTCAGCCCGTCGATCTTGGGTTCGGCGGTATAGGCGAGCGGATCCTCCCGACCGAGGCCGAGATAGCGCCGGATGCGCGCGTCGAACTCGGCGATCTCCTCGTCCTCGAAGGCGTTGGCGAGCGAGAGCATCCGGACCGCGTGCACGACCTTGGCGAAGCCCTCGGCGGGGGTGGCGCCCACCCGCTCGCTCGGGCTGTCGGGGCGCTTGAGGTCGGGAAAGCGCGCCTCGATCCCGGCGTTCCGCCGTTTCAGCGCGTCGTATTCCGCGTCGCTGATCTCGGGCGCGTCCTCGCGGTGATAGGCGTCGTCCGCACGCGCGATCGCCCGGGCGAGGCGCGCAAGCTCCGCCTCGGCCTGCTCGGCGCTCAGCGCCTCGACAGGGATCGTCTCAGGGTCTTTCGCGGCCACGCGCCCCTCCCGCCGTCACGTCGCCGGAAGTGATAGGCGCGCGGGCTTGCGCGGTCCAGTGGCCGCGTCGGAGTTTCAGGCGCTGGCGACGAGGGATTCGCCGCCCAGATCGCGCGGTTCCGGATCGCGCAGCACGTAGCCGCGGCCCCAGACCGTCTCGATATAGGTCTCGCCGCCCGTGGCCTCGGCGAGCTTCTTGCGCAGCTTGCAGATGAACACGTCGATGATCTTGAGCTCGGGCTCGTCGATGCCGCCGTAAAGGTGATTGAGGAACATTTCCTTGGTGAGCGTCGTGCCCTTGCGGATCGAGAGCA
>CAZPCU010000415.1:0-2375 GCA_964585075.1 uncultured Rhodobacterales bacterium | reverse complement strand
CCGGGCGTCGTGACCCGCGCGGTCCGCGGCCTCGCGATAGAGTTCCACCATGGGGCGGAACCGCTCGGGCGGCCGCCGATGATCGCCAGGGCCATGGGGAGCCCCAGCGTGCCGGCCCGGATCACCGAATAGCCGACGAAGAGCGCGTAGATCAGGATGATGATGGGGATGAACAGGTAGACCTGACGCACCATCCGGCCGAGGCGCGGGATCTCGTCGGCGTTCATCCCCCGCATGCCGAGCTTGGCGGCCTCGAAGTCCACCATGAAGAAGACGGAGACGAAGTAGAGCACCGCGGGGATGATCGCGGCGATGGCGATCTCCTGGTAGGGGATGCCGGTGATCTCGGCCATGATGAAGGCGCCCGCGCCCATGATCGGCGGCATGATCTGCCCGCCGGTCGACGCCGCGGCCTCGACCGCGCCGGCGGTCTTCTTGTGGTAGCCCACCTTCTTCATGAGCGGGATCGTGAGCGAGCCGGTGGCCACGACGTTGCCGGCCGAGGTCCCGTTGATCATCCCCATGAGGCCGGAGGCGAAGATCGCGACCTTCGCCGGGCCGCCCCGGGCGCGGCCTGCCGCCGCGAAGGCGAAGTTCACGAAGTAGTCGCCCACCTTCGATGCCTGAAGGAAGGCGGCGAAGATGATGAAAAGAATGATGTATGTCGAGCTCACCGCCGTGGTCGGCCCGAGGATGCCGGCATCGGTGTAGACCTGGCTGAAGAAGCGCTGCCAGCTGATCGCGGGGGAGTTCAGGAAGCCCGGCATGTAGTGCCCCGTGAAGACGTAGGCGAGGAAGACGCCGGCGATGATCACCAGCGCGAGGCCCGCCGCCCGCCGCGTGAGTTCCAATATGAGCGCCGTGCCCGCCACCGCCGCGATCGAGATGCCGATGGGCGCGAAGGGCGTACCCGTGGAGTTGCGCATCAGGGTGCCGTAGATCGTCACCAGGTAGACCGCGACCGAGAGGGCGCAGATGCCGAGCAGGATGTCCGGCGCGGCGAAGCCCGAGCGGCGGCGCCGATGCGCCCAGCCGATCAGGATGCCGCCGAAGGTGGCCACCAGCAGCGGCACGCCGAAATACCAGATCTCGCGGAAGCGCAGCGTCTCGTCGATGCCGTTCCACATGAGCCCGTCGCGGATGAGGAGCGCGAACCAGACGCCCGCGCCCAGCGACATGAGCGCCGGCGCCATGAGCAGTATGGCGAGCAGGCCGAGGAGCGGCGTCTCGCGCATCTCCTCGTCGCGGAAGGGCGTCGAGGCGTAGAGCAGGAAGCCGAGCACCAGCGCCCCCGCGATGTGGACGATGCGGAAGTTCCACGTCTCCATCGGGAAGGTCGGCAGGAAGGGAATCTCGATCCCGGTGAGTTCCGCGATGGACAGCCCGTTGAGCGCGGCCATGTGGAAGGCCGCGTAAAGCCCGGCGAAGACCGTCACGAAGCTGAGCGCGCGGCCCTCGTAAAGCCGCCGGTTCTTCTCGACCGGCTCCTCGTCCACGCCTTCGGCGATAACCTGCTGGGGATCGGGGGCGGTCTGGGAGCTCATGGGCGTCGTCCGTCAGCGATTGGGGCGCAATCCTCGCATGGCGCCGGGCGCGGCGCCAAACGGAAATGCGGACCGCACCCGGACGGGATGCGGTCCGCGGTCTTGCGGGGGCCGGATCACATTCCGTGGATCATGTCGTCCGGGATGTCGGCGCCCGCGTTCTCCTCGAACCAGCGCGCCGCGCCCGGGTGCCACATGAGCACGTTGTTCTTGTCCCAGTTCGCCGGCACCGTGGAGCGGGCGGCGCGGTGGATGTTCACCATCCGCTCGTTGTCGGACATCACCACGTCCGTCACCGCGTAGACGAACTCCTCGGGAAGCTCGCAGTTGGCGATGGAGAAGTTCCACATCGAGACCGAGCGCGCCGGCGCCTCGAGGGTCTGGTAGGTGTCCGCCGCGATCTCGAACTCGGAGACCGGGAAGGCCTCGAGGATGGTCGCCTGCTCCTCCTCGGTGAACTCGATGATGTTGATGTCGGTCTGCACCTCGAGCTGGCTCACCGCCGGGACGGGCACGCCGGCCGCGAAGGCGATCACGTCGAGAAGCCCGTCCTGAAGCTGACCGCCGAGATCCGACCACCCGCCGTTGCGGCGGTCGAAGTCCACGCCGAGCTCTTCCATCATCCGCGGGAAGTAGGTGTCGGAGGTGGAGCCCGCCGGGCCGAAGCCGATGCGCGCGCCGTCGGGGATGTCCGAGATCGAGGCGATGTCCGAGGAGGACAGCGCCGTGATCGAGAACGGCGTCTGGTACATCGGGAACATGGCGCAGGCATTCGTCATCTGCACGCCGGGGGCGATCGGGTTGGTGCCCTGCAGCGATTCGTCGGCCGGC
>CAZPCU010000414.1:0-2376 GCA_964585075.1 uncultured Rhodobacterales bacterium | reverse complement strand
GTGCACCGACAACGCGGCGATGATCGCCTGGGCGGGGCTGGAGCTCTTCCGCGCCGGCCGGCGGGACGGGATGGACCTCGCCGCGCGGCCGCGCTGGCCACTCGATCCCGGCAGCGCCGGCCTTCTCGGCGGCGGCCGCAAGGGGGCCAAGGCATGATCGGCATCGCCGGCGGCGGCGCCTTCGGCACGGCGCTCGGCATCGCGCTCGCTGGGGCGGGGCGCGAGGTCCGGCTCTGGGCGCGGGACCCGGCGCAGGTGGCGGAGATGGCTGCGAGCCGCGAGAACCACCGGCACCTTCCCGGCCACGCGCTGCCGGACGGCCTTTCGCCCGTGGCGGAGATCGCCGCGCTTTCGGGCGCCGAGGCGATCCTTCTTGCCGTGCCGATGCAGGCGCTCAGGGGTCTGGCCGCGGCCGAGGCGGACTTGCTCTCGCCGCATCGCCTCGTCGCCTGCTGCAAGGGGGTGGAGCTCGGCACCACGCTCGGGCCGGCGGAGCTGCTCGCGGAGGTGCTGCCCGGCGCGACGGTGGCCATCCTGACCGGCCCGAGCTTCGCCCATGACATCGCGCGGGGGTTGCCGACGGCGCTGACCCTCGCCTCCGCCGACGAGGCGGCGGGCGAGGACCTCCAGGCGCTGCTCTCGACACAGGCGCTCCGGCTCTACCGCACCGCCGACATCGCGGGCGCGGAGCTCGGCGGCGCGCTCAAGAACGTGATCGCCATCGCCTGCGGCGCGGCGATGGGCGCGGGCCTCGGCGAAAGCGCCCGCGCGGCGCTGATGACGCGGGGCTTCGCCGAGATGAACCGCATGGCGGTGGCGCTGGGCGCGGATCCGGCCACCCTCGCGGGGCTTTCGGGCTTCGGCGACCTCGCTCTCACCTGCACCTCCGAGGGGTCGCGGAACTACCGCCGCGGCCTCGCGCTCGGTCGGGGCGCGGCCTTCGACCCCGCCGTGACCGTCGAGGGCGCGGCGACCGCCCGCGCCATCGCCCAGCGTGCTGCGCGGCTCGGGGTGGAGATGCCCATCACCGAGGCCGTGGTCGCGCTGCTGGAGGGCCGGCTTGACGTCCCGCAGGCGATGCACATGCTGCTCTCGCGGCCGCTCCGCGCCGAATAGGAGGCGAGATGCGATACTGGCTCTTCAAGTCCGAGCCCCACACCTGGTCCTGGAACGACCAGCAGGCCAGGGGCGACGCCGGCGAGGAATGGGACGGGGTGCGCAACTACCAGGCGCGGAACTTCATGCGCGAGATGGCGGTGGGCGACCGGGGCTTCTTCTACCACTCGCAGACCGACAAGGCGGTGGTCGGCATCGTCGAGGTGATCGCCGAGGCGCATCCCGACAGCACCACCGACGACCCCCGCTGGGACTGCGTGGACGTGAAGGCCGTCGCGCCCTTCCCGCGGCCCGTGACGCTCGACGAGATCAAGGCCGAGCCCGCGCTCTCGGAGATGGTGCTGGTGAAGAACTCCCGCCTTTCGGTGCAACCCGTGACCGCGGAGGAATGGCGCCGGGTCTGCGCGCTTGGCGGGGCAGACCCGGATGCGTGACGGGAAACGGAGGGCCGGCCAAGCCGGAACCCTCCGCCACTCCCGGTGCTCCCACACACCAGACGCGCCCTTGTCGGTTCCGGCCATCCTGGCCGTCGCTGAAAAGGATAGCCCCGGGCGGGGGCCCGGGGCAAACGCCAAGTCCTTCGAATTGCGCGGATCGCGCGGTCAGCCGTAGACGGCTTCCTTGCCGAAATGCTTGGCCAGAAGATAGTAGACGACCGCCCGGTACTTGTTCCGCTCGGAGGCGCCGTAGGTCTCGATCACCTTCTGGATGGCCTCGTCGAGTTCCGGCCCGTCCTTCAGGCCGAGTTTCTTGATGAGGAAGTTCTGCTTCACGGTCTCCAGTTCGGCCGGCTGGCTGGACGCGACCGTGGACGCATCGGCGTCGTAGATCGCCGGGCCGCAGCCGATGGTGACCTTGGTCAGAAGGTCCATGTCCGGCGTCACGCCGCACTTCTTCTTGAGATCGTCGGCATAGACCTCGATCAATTCCTCGCGTCGTCCCATTCGAGCACTCTCCCTCTCAAGTCTGTGCGCCGCGCCCCGGTCAGCGGCTGCGTGGCAGTCTAACCTGACGTGAGGTCGCCTCAAGACGTTTCTTGCGCCGCGCCGCGGGAACGGACGCGCTCAGTAGCGGTAATGCTCGGGCTTGAAGGGGCCCTCGGGGCTGACGCCGATATAGGCGGCCTGCTCGGGATCGAGCTTCGTGAGCCGCGCGCCGATCTTCTCGAGATGCAGCCGCGCCACCTTCTCGTCGAGGTGCTTGGGCAGCACGTAGACCTTGTTCTCGTACTCGTCACCCCTGGTCCAGAGCTCGATCTGC
>CAZPCU010000413.1:0-2380 GCA_964585075.1 uncultured Rhodobacterales bacterium | reverse complement strand
CCGGCGCGATGCGGCCGAAGATGGCGCGGGCCCGTTCCGGCCGGCCGACGAAGCCGGGCTCGCGGGCATAGGCGAAGATCACCGTGTGGCGTTCGCGCGTCCCTTCCACGGGCGTCACCCTGTGCAGGGAGTTGCGTCCGAAGAAGATCTGCAGGTCGCCCGGCGACAGCTCCAGCGATTTCAGACCCGCATGGTCGCCGTCGAGCACGCGCTGCACGCCCTCGAAATTCTCGCCCTGCACGCCACGGATGTTCGGGTGATACTGGAAGATGCCGCCACCCAGCGGCTTGCGCGTCTGCATGGTGACGATGAAGTCGTTGCTGTCGAAATGCCAGGGATGCTGGCGGCCCTCCTTCAGCACGTTGACCACCAGATCGGCGAGCGGGTCGGCGAATTCGTGCACCTCCTCCGCGCCGACGACGGCGGCAATGAACGCCTTGAACGCGGCGTCGTGGTAGATCGTGCGAAGGATCGTGCCCTGTTCGATCCGGTCGCCGGCGACGAAGCCGTTGGTGCGGTCGTCGAAGCGGTTCTTCGGGTGCTCGGGGGGCAGCGCCGGGTCTGCCGCGGAGTTGTAGGGGTTGGTCTCGGTCGCGTTGATATGCGCGTCGGGCGAAAGCCGCTCCGTCTCGGCCTCCAGGCGCGCCAGCATCGAGGGGCGCACGAAGTCTTTCAGGACCACGCATCCGTCTTCGGCCAACTGCCTGCGGCAGCGGTCTGTCAATGCGCGTCCCGCATCGGTGTCGAGCGCGTCGATCGGGTAAGTGTCCAAGTCGATACAGGCCGCAAGGTCGAAGGCGGCCGTGTCTGTTTCGGTCATGGGACCATGGTTCCTGTCGCAAAGTTTCGATGCGACAAGGGTAGAGGCTCACGACTCATATGATAAACGAGTTATTCCTATTTCTTCCATGACGAATGGAAATGGATGGATGGACCGAAAACTTCTCAGGGCCTTCGTCGCCGTCGCGGAGGCCGAAGGGTTCAGCGCGGCGGCCGGACTGCTGAACCGGACGCAATCGGCGGTCAGCCTCCAGATCAAGCGGCTGGAGGACCGTGTGGGCGCGCCGCTGTTCCATCGGACGAGCCGCACGGTCGCCCTCACGGAAAAGGGCACGCGCCTGCTGCCCTTCGCCCGCCGGATCCTGCACCTCGAGGAGCAGGCGCTGGCAGCGGTCGCGCCGGAACCGGCGCGGGAGGTCATCCGTTTCGGCCTGACCGAGGAACACGCCACGGCCTATCTGCCCCAGATCCTGGATGTCATGGCCCGCACGCATCCGGACGCACAGATCAGGATCTTTTGCGGCATCTCGTCGGACCTTGTGGAGGACTTTGCGGCGGGCGAGCTCGACCTCGTCCTGGCCGTGCGGCACGCGCCGGTCCAGACGGGCCGAATCCTCGGCGTCGAGCCGATGATCTGGGTTGCCAAGGAAGACTTCGAACTACCGGAGGACGCGCCATTACCACTCGTGCTTAATCCCGAAGGATGCATCTTCCGGGCGCATGCTCTGGCCGCGATCGGCGGTCTGGGGCGGACCTGGCGCGAACCCTATGTCAGCGGCTCCCCGACCGGGGTGAACGTGGCCGTTCAGTCCGGCCTCGCGCTCACGATCAAGACGCCGCGCAGCGTCCCGCCGGGATGCGTGGATGTCGGCGACAGGCTGGGTTTGCCGCAACTCGGCCTTGCGGAAGTCGAGATGCACGTCTCGCCGGCGCAGATCGGTGACGCCTTCCAGACCCTTGTCGATGAGGTCGATCGGCTATGCCGCGAGGGCAGCCGTGCCGCGCAAGGGCCTGGCGCGATCCACCTGTCCTGACCCCGGCATGACCGCCGCGATTGAGGAGCCGGAGTTGTCCGCCGCGCCACAAGGCACGGATGCGCGGGGCTTCTCCTGATTGCGGCTTTCGCGCTTCGACTTAGGTCCTGTTCCGCGCCCGGTCGAGCTTCCCGCGCGGATGGCGCAGAAACAGGGCGGCGCGCCGGATGTGGCGTCCGGGCCGGTGCTGGTCTTCCGTGTCTTGGCCTGCGGCATGATCTCGGCCGTCTTCGCGCTGACGACCGATCCGGGCCAGTTCGTGCGCGCCCTGTTGCAGCACCTGCGCCTGCCCGCGCCGATGGGGTTCGCTCTGATGCAGGCCATGCATGTGGTGCCAGATCTCCGCGCCGAGATGCTGCAATTGCGCATGGCACGCGCGATCTGGCAGGGCCGGCCGCTGCGGCGGTTCCCCGGACCGGCCGAGGCGATCACGCTTCTGGCCTATGCCATCCGTCGCGCGACCCGCGCCGCCCTGTCCTTCGAGGCTCGGGGTCTGCAGCCCGGGCGCGCCCGCACCCACCTGCCGCAGCCGGGGATATTACGGATGGATTGGACTCTTGTCGCCG
>CAZPCU010000412.1:1335-2382 GCA_964585075.1 uncultured Rhodobacterales bacterium | reverse complement strand
GTCGAAGAGGATCTTCATGTCCTCCACGCTGTCGATGGCCACGCCGGCCTTGCCCACGTCGCCCAGGACCCGCGGGTGATCGCTGTCGTAGCCGCGATGGGTGGCGAGGTCGAAGGCGACCGAGACGCCCTGCTGCCCGGCGGCGAGCGCCTTGCGGTAGAAGGCGTTCGACTCTTCCGCGGTGGAGAAGCCCGCATATTGCCGGATCGTCCAGGGCCGCCCGGCATACATCGTGGCCCGCGGTCCGCGCAGGAAGGGTTCGAAGCCCGGCAACGAGCCGAGATGGCCGAGCCCCTCGACGTCCTCCTCGGTGTAGAGCGGCTCGACCGCGATGCCCTCGAGCGTGTCCCAGGTCAGATCGGAAAGGGGGCGGCCCTTCAGCTCCTTCTCGGCGAGCGCGCGCCAGGCGTCCTTCTTGCTCGTCATGTCGTCGTCCTTCATCTCTTGCGGCGCGCCGGGGCGCCCTCTCCTCTCGGGGGAAAATTCACGCGGCTGGCGCTCAGGGGTTTCGCAATCCGCCGGGCGCCGACTATATCTGCGACGACAGGAGTGAGCATGACCCGCATCGCCGCAATGATTCTCGCCGCGCTCGCCGCGCATCCGGTGATCGCGCAGCAGGCCGACGCCGCGCAGTCGGAAGCCGCCGCCGAGGCGGCACAAGAGTCCATCATCCGCGACGGGACCGACGCGAGCCTCGAAGAATTGCTTTGGGTCGCGCGGCCGGTCGTGGTGTTCGCCGACAGCCCGAACGATCCGCGCTTCGTCCAGCAGATGGAGGAAATCCGCGCACGGGAGGCGGCGCTGGCCGAACGCGACGTCATCGTTCTCACCGACACGGACCCCTCGGCGCTCTCGGAGCTCCGGCGCGAGCTCCGGCCGCGGGGTTTCATGCTGGCGATCATCGGCAAGGACGGCACGATCATCGCGCGCAAGCCGCTTCCGTGGGACGTGCGGGAGATCACCCGCTCCATCGACAAGGAACCGCTGCGCCAGCAGGAAATCCGCGAGCGGGGGCTCGCGAACTGACAGGCGCCGTCCGCCCGGCCA
>CAZPCU010000412.1:457-1325 GCA_964585075.1 uncultured Rhodobacterales bacterium | reverse complement strand
TGTTTGCCGCTTGGCAGCAATTCGGCCTTTTCCTCATCGGAAAGTTGAAATGCCTGTTCAAGCTGCGTAACCGCGTCAGCGATTTTCACCTCGCCCAGCGCAGCCAGTTCCAGCACCGGCTTCATCAAGGTCTGATAGTCGGGTATCATTCCCTCACTCGAACTCCATGATCACGTCGTCCACGGCAAGGCTGTCGCCGGGCGCCGCGTTGATCTTCGAGACCACGGACTTCCGTTCGGCGCGGAGGATGTTCTCCATCTTCATGGCCTCCACGGTGCAGAGCGCCTGGCCCTCCTGAACCTCCTGGCCCACCTCCACGTCCACCTTGACGATGAGGCCCGGCATAGGGCAGAGGAGCATCTTCGAGGTGTCGGGCGGCGCCTTCTCGGGCATCCGCGCGGCAAGCTCAGCCTGACGCGGCGTGCGGATGTGGACCTTCAGATCCGCGCCGCGGGTGCGGATCCGGAAGCCGCCGGTGATCTTGCCGACCTTCAGTGTCAGCGGCTCGCCGTCCACCGTCATCTCGGCCAGCGGATCGCCCGGCGTCCAGGCCCCCGAGACCCGGTGCGCCTGACCGTCGGCGAAGCGCACCGTCGCGCCCTCGCGGTCGGCCTCGACCCGGGCCGGGAAGCGCCCGCCCTGAAGGCTCACCACCCAGTCCGAGCCCACCTTGCGCTCGTGGTTGTCCATCCGCCCGGAGATCCGGGCGCGCCGGATCTCGGCCACGCGGTACATCGCCGCCGCGGCCGCCGCGACGCGGCGCAGCGCGTCCTCGGGAAGCCGCACGCCGTCGAAGCCCTCGGGCCACTCCTCGGCGATGAAGGCGGTGGTGATGTCGCCCGAGACGAATTTCGGATGCTCCATCACC
>CAZPCU010000412.1:0-447 GCA_964585075.1 uncultured Rhodobacterales bacterium | reverse complement strand
CCGAGAGGAAGGGCAGGTTGTGGCCGATCCCCTCCACCTCGAAGGCGTCGAGGGCGTTGCGCATCCCCTCGATCGCCTCGAGGCGCGTGTGCCCCCAGGTGCAGAGCTTGGCGATCATCGGGTCGTAGAACATGGAGATCTCTCCGCCCTCGAAGACGCCGGTGTCGTTGCGCACCACGGCGCCTTCCACGGCGAGCTCGGCGGGAGGCCGGTAGCGGGTCAGCCGCCCGATCGAGGGCAGGAAGTTGCGGTAGGGGTCTTCCGCGTAGAGCCGGCTCTCGATGGCCCAGCCCTCGAGCGCCACGTCCGCCTGCCCGATCGTCAGCGCCTCCCCGGCGGCGACGCGGATCATCTGCTCGACGAGGTCGATGCCGGTGACGAGCTCGGTGACCGGGTGCTCCACCTGCAGGCGCGTGTTCATCTCCAGGAAGTAGAAGTTCTTCTCGC
>CAZPCU010000411.1:1291-2385 GCA_964585075.1 uncultured Rhodobacterales bacterium | reverse complement strand
CGCGACCTGCTGCAATACCGCAGCTTCGGCTACGGGCATTCCTTCGGGATCCTGTCGCATTACTACGGTCGGGAGGCGGGGCTCGAACTGCGCGAGGACATCGACACGGCGCTCGAGCCGGGCATGGTCGTCTCGATGGAGCCGATGCTGACGATCCCAGAGGGTCGGCCGGGCGCGGGCGGCTACCGCGAGCACGACATCCTCGTCGTCACCAAGGACGGCGCCGAGAACATCACGGGCTTTCCCTACGGCCCGGAGCACAACGTGATCGCCTGAGCCTCTCGCGCGGCGCGGGCGTTGCCGTGAGCCCCCGCCGCGCGTATTTCCTTGGGGGACGGTCCGCCCACGGGCGGCGGGCCGAACGGGGAGAACGCGATGGCGGCGCTTGCGCGACTCATCATTTTCGGTTTCGTCGCGCTGACGGTGATCTATGTGAGCCTCTCGCTCTGGTCCCGCGCGGTGCGCCGCGAGAAGCTGGAGGCGCGATGGGCCGAGAAGGGCCGGATCGGCGACCGCGAGGCTTTCGTGCGCCGGGGGCTCGAACGCTATGACGGATCGGTCCGGCGCAAGCTCTTGCTGGGCGTCTACGTGGTGCCCATCTGCGTCGTGGCGGCCATCATCTACTTCGTGAACTATTACTGACGGGGAGAACGCGATGACCTACGTGAAATGGGGGCTGATCGCGCTGTTCTGGCTCCTCGTGGCGGCCTTCTTCCACTACACGCTGCCTCAGCACGACATCGTGCGCGTCACGGACACCTACGAGAAGCGCGTCGATTTCGGCGCGAACTCGATCTTCTGGACCAACGCGAACACCGGCCAGGCGCAGGGCGTGCCCGGGCGCGACGTATTCTTCATCCAGGCGCGCAGGCCCAACGATCGCCCGATCATCTACCGCAACGAGGACACGGGCTGGAGCTGGCCGCCCTACTTCAAGTTCGACACGGCAAACCTCCAGGCGGACGCGGCGGACCTCCGCTCCACCCAGGACGATCCGCGCTGGGTCGCGGTGACCCATTACGGCTGGCGGTCGGAGATCCTGTCGATCTATCCGAACGCCGTGGGCATCCGTCGGGTCTCGGGGCCCGACGAGC
>CAZPCU010000411.1:0-1281 GCA_964585075.1 uncultured Rhodobacterales bacterium | reverse complement strand
GAGCGGGTGATCCCGTGGGTCAGCATCGTCATCCTGGTCTTCGCTGCGGCGGTGTTCTGGGCGATCTGGGTGCGCTGGCGGCGCTTCCGCCGCGCGCGAATCGACCCGATGCTCGAGGACATGGAGGAAAGCGTGGCGGACATGTCCGACGGGCTGGCGGAGCGCCGCCGGCGACTCTGGAGATGGTGGAAGGGCTCTCCGGGCTGAGGCGCCGGGCGGCTCATCGCGCGCCGTAGTACAGCCCCACCACGTGCTCGGCCTCCGCGAAGAAGAGCCAGCGCGACGCCGCGACGCCGGCGAGATGCGAAACCGCCGCCACCGCCGCGCCCGCGTGCCCGAGCGGGAGCAGAAGCAGCGCCGCCGGCAGGAGCGCCATGAGCAGCACCGCGATCGCCCGGAGCCGCCGCGCGTGCCGGCGGCCCACAACGAAGACCATCTCCCGCAGCAGGTAGTTGGGGCCGGTGTGCGGCGGCTCGAACGCGCGCACCGCGCCGCCGAGGCCGGTGGCGCTACCCATGTCGGTGCCGCTCTCGGCGAACCGCCGGTCCCCGGTGACCCACCAGGCGATCTGAAGCGCGGCGAGCGCGAGCATCAGGACCACCGCAAGACTGACCTCGCCCGCGAGCAGCGCCCCGCCGGTCAGCGCGAAGACGAGGAAGAGGGCGGGCGTCAGCGGCGTGTTCCAGCGCGGCACCGCGCGCATCTGCGCGTAGATCATCGAGGTGGTGAAGACCGTCGCCAGCGCGCCCGCGGCGCCGAGCCAGCCGAGGGCCGCGATTCGGGCTCCGAAGAACACGAGCCCCGCGCCGTGGATCGCCATGACGACGAGGGTCGCCACCGACGCCCAGGCCTCGCGGGAAAGCCAGCTCGTGCGCCACTGGGTGAAGGCGAGCGCCGCGCGCTCGGGATGGCCGAGATGGAAGGTGGAGGCCAGAAGCCCGCCCCCCGCCAGCGCATAGGCGATGGCGAAGAAGGCGAAGGCCGTCCAGCCCGTCACGTCCGGGATGCCGAGCCCGAGGAAGAAGAGCAGCCCGAAGCCTGCGCCCGAGAGCGTGGTGAAGGCGATGAGAGAAGGCGCGGGATGCATCAGCCCCCGTCCCCGGGCAGCCGGTCGAGGGCGCGGTCGAGCCAGCCCAGGAAGCCCTCGGGCGCGTCGGCCACGGGTTCGAGCGGGGCTGGGGGCGCGGCCTCCAGGCGGTCCCGCGGGCGCGGGGGCAGATACTTGTTCACGGGCTTCGTGCCCTGTTCGGGCATCAGGTCGATGCCGCCGCGCTCGGCCAC
>CAZPCU010000410.1:0-2388 GCA_964585075.1 uncultured Rhodobacterales bacterium | reverse complement strand
GATGCTCGTCTACGTGGCCGAGTCGGTGCTGGCCTCGGTGTCCTCGGGCCTGCTGCAGAACCCCGAGGGTATGGGCTTTCCGGGCTCGCGGAACCTGGCGCAGTGGGAGGCCACGGCGAACCGAGAGCTCGTCGCGGGGACGGGGATGCACTGGGGCGTCGTCGCGGCCTTCCTGGCGGTGATCGCGGCGCAGGCGACGATGGCGCGGCACATGCTGGGCTTTCAGGTGCAGCTCATGGGCGCGGCCCCGCGCGCGGCGCGCTTCTCCGGCGTGAACGCGGCGCGCATCACGCTCGTCTGCCTCGGGGTCTCGGGCGCGCTCGCCGGAATGGCCGGCCTCTTCGAGGTCACGGGGCCCGCCGGGCAGATCACCATCGATTTCGGCTCCGGCTACGGCTTCACGGCGATCATCGTGGCCTTCCTCGGGCGGCTCAACCCGCTCGGCATCCTCGCCGCGGGGCTCCTGATGGCGCTCACCTACATCGGCGGAGAGCTCGCCCAGCTCACGCTCGGCCTGCCGGCCGCCGCCATCCAGCTCTTCCAGGGCATGCTGCTGTTCTTCCTGCTCGGCGTGGACGTCTTCTCGAACTACCGGGTGCGGTTCGGCCGCCGGGAGGTGGCCTGATGGACCTCGGCGCGATCCAGCCCGCGGTGCTGGCCGCCGCGATCATCGTCTCGGCCACGCCCATCCTGCTCGCCGCGATCGGGGAGCTGGTGGTGGAGCGCTCGGGCGTGCTGAACCTCGGCGTGGAGGGCATGATGATCGCCGGCGCCGTCGCCGGTTTCGCCGTGGCGGTGAACAGCGGGAACCCCGCGCTCGGATTCGTGGCGGCGGCCGCGGCGGGCGCGGGGCTCAGCCTCGCCTTCGGCGTTCTGACGCAGCTCTTCCTCGCCAACCACGTGGCCACGGGCCTCGCGCTCACCCTCGCCGGGCTCGGTGTCTCCGCGCTCATCGGCAAGCCCTATGAGGGCATAAAGGCGCCGGTCCTGCCGCGGCTCGATCTCGGGCCGCTTTCCGAGATCCCGTTCCTCGGCCGGGCGCTCTTCTCCCACGACCCGGTCGTCTACCTGAGCGTCGCCCTCGTCGCGGCGGTCTGGGCCTTCCTGCGCTTCACCCGGGGCGGGCTCATCCTCCGCGCCGTGGGAGAAAGCGCCGAGGCCGCCCATGCGCTCGGCTACAAGGTGGTGCGCGTGCGGCTTCTCGCGATCCTTTTCGGGGGCGCCTGCGCCGGGCTCGGGGGCGCCTATCTCTCGCTCGTCCGCGTGCCGCAATGGACGGAGGGCATGACGGCCGGCGCGGGCTGGATCGCGCTGGCCATCGTGGTCTTCGCGTCCTGGCGCGCGGGGCGCGTGCTCGTGGGTGCCTATCTTTTCGGCGGGGTCAGCGTGCTGCAACTGAACCTGCAGGCGGCCGGGGCGGACGTGCCCGTCGCGCTCTTGTCGGCTTCGCCCTATCTGGTAACGATCCTCGTGCTCGTGCTCATCTCGGCGCGCGGCGCGCATGGCGCACCCGCCGCGCTGGGCCGCATCTTCCACGCCTCGAACTGAGGCGCCCGACAACAGCAACAGGGAGACACCCATGAACCGCAGAACCCTTCTTTCCGCCGCGGCGGCGGTCGCGCTCGCGCTTCCCGCGGCGGCGCAGGACGACCCGCTGAAGGTGGGCTTCGTCTATGTGGGGCCGATCGGCGACGGCGGCTGGACCTTCACCCACAACGAGGGCCGCCTCGCCGTCGAGGAGCATTTCGGCGACAAGGTCGAGACGTTCTACCAGGAAAGCGTGCCCGAGGGCGCGGACGCGGAGCGCGTGATGACGCAGATGGCGCTCTCCGGGGCCGATCTCATCTTCACCACGTCCTTCGGCTACATGGACGCGACGATCAACGTCGCCGAGCGATTCCCCGAGGTGAAGTTCGAGCACGCAACCGGCTACAAGCGCGCCGAGAACGTCTCGACCTACTCGGCCCGCTTCTACGAGGGGCGCGCGGTGCTCGGCCACATCGCCGGCAAGATGACCGAGTCGGACATCGTGGGATACATCGCCTCATACCCGATCCCCGAGGTCATCCGCGGCATCAACTCGGCCTTCATCCACGCACGGAAGGCCAACCCCGACGTCGAGTTCCGCATCGTCTGGGCCTACACCTGGTTCGACCCCGCGAAGGAGGCCGACGCGGCCACCGCGCTCATCGAGCAGGGCGCCGACGTGATCCTGCAGCACACCGATTCGACCGCGCCGCTCGCCGCCGCCGAGGCCGCGGGAGGCGTGATCGGCTTCGGGCAGGCCTCGGACATGGCCGAGTACAAGCCGGCGCCCCGCGTCAGCTCCATCATCGATATCTGGGGGCCCTACTACATCGACCGCGTGCAGGCGGTGATGGACGGCAC
>CAZPCU010000409.1:0-2395 GCA_964585075.1 uncultured Rhodobacterales bacterium | reverse complement strand
GTGTGGAAGCGGCGGTCGGCTCAGCGGGCTGAGGCGTGCGCGGGCTCTGAGGCGGACCTCTTCCCGGGCGGACCCGGCTTCGCCGGGGCTTCCTTGCGCGGGCCGCCTCCGGCGGTCGGCCTCCGGCGGGGATATTTGAGCCAGGAAGAAGGGGTGGCGTTCAGGCGAAGGCGCCGTGGCAGAACCAGCCGGGCGACATGACCCCGCCATGGGCGTAGTAAAGCCAGAGCCTGTCGCCCGCGTCGGTGGTCACCCGCCAGTAGTCGCGCTGCCCGGTGCGCCAGTCGGGATCGTCGAGCCACCATTCCGGCGCGATCCGCTCCGGCCCCTCGGCGGCGGCGGTGGCGAGGTCGCGCCCGCGCCAGCGGAAGCGCGCGGGCGGCGCGGGGGTTTCGGGCGCGATGACCGGCTCGGGCCGCCAGAGCGCGAGCGGGCGCGGCGCGGGCGGCGCGGGCCAGCGCCCGTCGAAGGACTCGGTCCAGGCGGCGGCCTGCACCGTGGCCGTCTTCTCGGGCACGTGGCTTCCGGCCGGGTGGCGGCGGGTGATCGCCTCGAGCCCGATGCGCGCGCCGAGCCGGCCGACCAGGTCCTCGAGCGCGCCCTCCGGCGCGGCGCGGCGGCGCGCGGCCGCGCCCGCGTCGAGATGGCCGCGGGGACGGCGCGCGGACACGGGCTCGGTCAGCGTGGCCTCGAGGCGCAGCGCGTCGATCCCGAAGCCCGCCTCGATCCCGCCGATCTTCAGCGCGAAGAGCGGGCGGATGCGGTCGGGGTCGGCGGCGGGGCGGGCGAGCCCCACCTCCACCGCCGCGCGCGTCCCGTCGGCGCGCATCGCCTCGAGCCGGAGCCGCCGCGCGCCCCGACCGGCCTCCGAAAGCCGGGCCGAGACGCGGTCGAGCAGCCGGTCGAGCGCCGCCATCACGTCGGCCTCCAGCCCGATCGGGTCGGGCAGGGTGAGACGGGCGGCGAAATGCGGCGCGGGCGGGGCCGGTGCGACCGGTTCGGGCGCCGCGCCCAAGGCCTGGTCGAGCCGGGTGACGATCTCGGGGCCGAAGCGGCGGGCGAGCGCGGCCCGGGGCTGGCCGGCGAGGTCGCCGATCCGGCGGAGCCCGAGCCGGGCGAGCGCCTCGGCGGTGTCCGGCGCGAGGCGGAGCGCGGTCACCGGCAGCGCCGCGAGGGCGCCGTGCATGCGCCCCGGCGGCGCGATATGGATCGCCTTTCGCGGGAGTTCCGCGGGATGCGCGGGGCGGCGGCGCGCGGCGGTGGCGCGGGTGGCGCGCGCCTCCTGGCGGATCTCGTCGCCCGATCGGTGGGGCGCGCCGCCCGCCCCGGCATGGCGCGCCAGCGCCCAGGCCGCGCCGCGGGTGTCCGCGATCGCGGCGCGCATGGTGAGGCCGAAGCCCGCGCAGTCCTCCGCGATCCGGTCGAGAAGCCCCGCCTCGCCGCCGAAGAGATGGGCGCAGCCGGTGACGTCGGCCACGAGCCCGTCGGGCGGCTCCTCGGCGATCCAGGGCGAGAAACGCCCGGCCCAGCGGCGCAGCGCGGCGAGGAAGGCCGCCTCGGCCGCGGGGCTCTCGCGCCGTGTCACGAGGCCCGGGCAGATCGCCATGGCGTCGGCGAGCGGCTGGCCGGGGGCGAGCCCCGCCGCCTCGGCCGCCGCCGAGACGGAGGCGAGCACCTGGCGCTGGTGCGCGTCCCGGACCACCGCGAAGGGCGCGTCGGTGCAGGCCGCGCCGAGCCGCAGCAGCCGCTCGGCCGCGAGGCGGGGAAACCAGATCGACAGGATGCGCCGTGGAGACATGGCGGCCGATTTGTTCACTTCTTGTTCTGGGCAAATCTATGCCGGCCGCAGCGTGGAGTCGAGCCGGTCGGCGTCTTGCGCTCGCCCATCATCCGCCTAGGTTCCCGCCGGTTGGACGCGTGCGAAGCTCACATCAGGAGAGATTGCCATGTTGATCACTCGTCACGGCGCGGTGATGTCGCTGTTCCTCGCGGGGGCCGCTCTGGCGCATGAAGGCGTGCAGAACCCGGCCGTCCTCGAGCGGATGGAGCTCATGAAGGCGATTGCCGCCGAAACCGAGGCGCTCGGCGACATGGTGAAGGGCGAGGCGGTTTTCGACGCCGAAAGGGCGGCCCTGGCGCGGGCAAGGCTCGTCGCCGCGAGCCGAGAGGTTCCGGATGCCTTCGAGGCGCGGGAAACCGATCCCCTGAGCGAGGCCCTGCCCGCCGTATGGACCGACCGTGCCGGCTTCGCCCTGGCCTCCGAAGAGGCGCTCCGGGCCGCCGAGGCGCTGCAGACCGGCAGCGCGGAGGCGCTCGCCGCGAGCTTCGCCCCCTTCGCGCGGAGCTGCCGCAGCTGCCACGAGGACTATCGGGCGAAACGCTAGCCTGGCCTAGA
>CAZPCU010000408.1:0-2403 GCA_964585075.1 uncultured Rhodobacterales bacterium | reverse complement strand
GCTCGTCTCGGTCGAGAAGGCCGCGCAATAGCCGGGAGCGGCCTGCGCGATGAACAGCATTCTGGTCACCGGAGGCGCGGGATACATCGGCTCCCACGCCTGCAAGGCGCTCGCCGCGGCGGGAGAGATCCCCGTGACCTACGACAACCTCGTCACCGGCTGGGAACAGGCCGCGCGGTTCGGCCCCTTCGAACGCGGCGACCTGACCGACCGCGCAAGGCTCGACGCGGTGTTCGCCCGCCACCGGCCTCGGGCGGTGATGCATTTCGCGGCGCTGAGCCGGGTCGGCGAGGCGATGGAGGATCCGGGCCGCTACTGGCGGAACAACCTTCTCGGCTCGCTGACGCTGGTGGAGGCGGCGCTGGCCGCCGGGGTGCGCGACATCGTCTTCTCCTCGACCTGCGCGGTCTACGGCGAACAGGACGGCGTCACGCTCGACGAAGGCAGCGCGCTCCGCCCGGTGAACGCCTACGGCGCCTCGAAGCGCGCGGTGGAGGAGATGCTGTCTCATTTCGAGGCGGCGCACGGGCTCCGCAGCGTCGTGTTCCGCTATTTCAACGTGGCCGGCGCCGATCCCGCCGCCGAGATCGGGGAGCTCCATCGCCCCGAGACGCATCTGGTTCCGCTGATCCTCCAGGCGATCGACGGCCAGCGCCCGGCGCTCACCATCCATGGCACCGATTACGACACGCCCGATGGAACCTGCATCCGCGACTACGTCCATGTCAGCGACCTCGTGGCGGCGCATCTCGCCGGGCTGCGCTGGCTGGAGGAGGGGCGCGGGAGCCGCGTCTTCAACCTCGGCACGGGCCACGGCTACTCGGTGCGGGAAGTGATCGACGCCGCCCGCGCCGTCACCGGGCGCGAGGTTCCCGTCGCCGAGGGGCCGTGCCGCGCAGGCGACTGCACGCGGCTCGTCTCGGGATCCGGCCGCGCGGAGGCCGAGCTCGGCTGGCGGCCCGCCCGCTCCACCCTGGAGACCATGATAGAGGACGCCTGGCGCTGGCACCGCACCGGCGGCTACGCCGGCTGACGGGGCCCGCGGTACCAGGCGCGGGCGAGCTCTGGCGCGCCTACCGCATGCGCTGGCGCCGCCGGCGCCTGCTGCTCCGCGCCTGGCGGAAGCGCGCGGAACTGTCCCCGGCGGTGGACCGGACGGGCGCGATCCGCCCCGGCGCGATCCTCTGCTTCGCCACGATGCGCAACGAGGCGGTTCGCCTTCCCCATTTCCTGGACCATTACCGCCGTATCGGGGTGGATCATTTCCTGATCGTGGACAATGGAAGCGACGACGGCACCGCCGAGATGCTGGCGGAAGCGCCCGACGTCTCGCTCTGGCGCACGGAAAGCGCCTACCGCGAGGCGCGCTTCGGGATGGACTGGCTCACCCTTCTGCTGCGCCGCTACGGCCACGGGCACTGGTGCCTCACCGTGGACGCCGACGAGATCCTGATCTACCCGGAGTGGGAGCAGCGCGGGCTCGCGGAGCTCACCGCCTGGCTCGAGCGGGAGAAGATCCCGGCCATGGGCGCGGTGATGCTGGACCTCTACCCGAAGGGCCCGCTCGGCGCCGCCCCCTACACCCCCGGCGCGGACCCGACCGAGGTGCTCGGCTGGTACGACGCCTGGAACTATACCTGGGAGTGGCAGCCGAAATACCGCAACGTCTCGATCCGTGGCGGGGTGCGCAAGCGCGTCTTCTTCGCCGAAACGCCCGACCACGCGCCGCATCTCCACAAGGTGCCGCTGGTGCGCTGGCGGCGCGGCTACGTCTACGCGAGTTCCACACACATCGCCCTGCCGCGCCGGCTCAACGCCGTCTTCGACGCGCGTCTCGGGCGGCCCTACGGCACGCTCCTGCACACCAAGTTCCTCGACGTGGTGATCGAGAAATCCCGCGAGGAGAAGCGGCGCAGGCAGCATTTTACCCATCTGGAAAGATATGACCGCTATTACGACGAAATCCTCAGGAACCCCATACTTTGGTCGAAATCCTCGGCGCAGTATAAGGGGTGGAGACAACTTGAAGACGCGGGCCTGATGGCCCGCGGACGCTGGGCGGGAAAGGCAAGCGGCTGACGTGCGGTTCTGGCGGTCATACCGGCTGCGCCTCGAGCGCAAGGGGTCGCGCGCGCGCGCCGCGCTGAAGCGCCGCCAGCTTCGGCCCGTGGCCGACCGCACGGGCGACATTCGCCCGGGCGACGTGCTGCTGTTCTGCACCCAGCGCAACGAGGGTGTGCGGCTTCCCTATTTCCTGCAGTATTACCGCGATCTCGGCGTCGGCCACTTCCTGTTCGTGGACAACGACAGCGACGACGGCTCACGTGATTATCTCGCCCAGCAGCCCGACGTCTCGCTCTGGCATACGACCGCCAGCTACAGGCACGCGCGCTTCGGCATGGA
>CAZPCU010000407.1:0-2410 GCA_964585075.1 uncultured Rhodobacterales bacterium | reverse complement strand
CGGTGGTCGACGATAACATCGAGATCGAGGTAAACCCCTCCGATATCCGGCTCGATACCTACCGCTCCTCCGGCGCGGGCGGCCAGCACGTCAACACCACCGACTCGGCGGTGCGGATCACCCACCTGCCCACCGGGATCGTGGTGACGAGTTCGGAAAAATCGCAGCACCAGAACCGCGACATCGCGATGAAGGCGCTGAAATCGCGGCTCTACCAGATGGAACTCGAAAAGCGCAACGCCGAGATCAACGCCCAGCACGAGGCCAAGGGCGAGGCGGGCTGGGGCAACCAGATCCGCTCCTACGTGCTGCAGCCCTACCAGATGGTGAAGGATCTGCGGACGAACTACGAGACCTCCGACACCAAGGGCGTGCTCGACGGGGATCTCGACGGCTTCATGGCCGCGGTGCTCGCCCATGACGCGGCCGGCAAGAGCCGCGCCGAGGCGCAGGCCGACGCCTGAGAACGGCGCGCGCCCCGGTGGCCGATCCGCTCGACCTCGACGCGCGCGACCTCGCCGCGGCCCTCTCCCGGCGGGAACTCTCCGCCGAGGAGCTCATGCGCGCGACCCTCGCGCGAATCGAGACGGTCAATCCCGCCGTCAACGCCATCGTGTCGCTCCGCGATCCCGACACGCTGCTCGCCGAGGCGCGCGCGGCCGACGCCGCGCCACGCGCGGGCTGGCTTCATGGCATCCCCCTTGCGGTCAAGGATCTCGCCAACGCCGCCGGGCTGCCGACGAGCGAGGGCTCCCCGATCTTCGCGGGCCGCGTGGCGGAGCGGGACGACATCGCCATCGGGCGGCTGCGCGCGGCGGGCGCCCTCTTCATCGGCAAGACGAACACGCCCGAGTTCGGCCTCGGCAGCCACACCTTCAACGAGGTGTTCGGCGCCACGCGCAATCCCTACGATCTCTCGCGCTCGGCCGGCGGCTCCTCGGGCGGGGCGGCGGCGGCGCTCGCGGCCCGGATGCTGGCGGTGGCCGACGGCTCGGACATGATGGGCTCGCTGCGCAACCCGGCGGCCTGGAACAACGTCTATGGCCTGCGCCCGAGCTGGGGCCGGGTGCCCGCCGAGCCCGAGGGCGACAGCTTCCTGCACCAGCTCTCCACCCTCGGCCCCATGGCGCGCAGCCCCGCCGATCTGGCGGCGATGCTCGAGGTGATGGCGGGGCCGGATCCCCGCCAGCCCCACGGCCTGCCCGCCGAGCCCTTCCTCGCGGAGCTGCGCGGCGGGGCGGCGGGCGCGCGCATCGCCTGGCTCGGCGACTGGGGCGGCGCCTTCGCCCTCGAGCCCGGCATCGCCCGGACCTGCGAGGCGGCGCTTGCCGCCTTCGACTCCCTCGGGGCCGCCGTGGAGCCGATCGCGCCGCCCTTCCCGGCGGAGGCGCTCTGGGAAAGCTGGACGACGCTCCGGTCCTGGGCCGTGGCGGCGGGCCTCGCGCCCCTGGCCGAGCGTCCGGAGGCCCGCGACAGGCTGAAACCCGAGGCGCTCTGGGAAATCGAGCGCGGCCTCGCCTTCTCGGCGATGGAGGTGCACCGGGCCTCGGTTCTGCGCTCGCGCTGGTTCGCCCGCGCCGCCGAGCTTTTCGCGGCCTACGACGCGCTCGCGCTTCCGGCCGCGCAGGTCTGGCCCTTCCCGGCGGAGGCGCGCTGGCCCGGGGAGATCTCGGGCCGCGCCATGGACAGCTACCACCGCTGGATGGAGGTGGTCGTCCCGGCGAGCCTCGCGGGGCTGCCCGCGCTCGCCTGCCCGGCGGGTTTCGGCCCGGACGGGCTGCCGACGGGCGTCCAGCTCGTCGGCCGGCGCGGGGGGGACGGGGCGCTTCTCCGCCTCGGGCAGGCCTATCACGAGGCCACGCGCTGGCCCGACAGGCGACCGCCCGCGCCCGACTCCACTTGATTCGCAGAGGCTTTCCCGGTCTCATCGTGCCAGCGTTCCTTGGCAGGGGAGGGGAGGCCCATGCAGGACGAGACACCGCCCCTGGGCGTGCCGCCGCTCGGCGCTGTCACGCGCGACATGCTGCGCGAGGCGCTGGCGCGGGGATGGGCGGACATGCGCCGCGCACGGCTCTTCGGGCTCTTCTTCGCGGGCGTCTACGTCGCCCTCGGCTGGATCATGGTCGCGGTCACCCAGCTCACCGGCCACACCTACTGGATGATCTTCGCGGCCACGGCCTTTCCCCTCGTCGGGCCCTTCGCCGCGGTCGGGCTCTACGAGGTGAGCCGCCGGCTGGAGGCGGGCCGCCCGCTGGTCTGGGGCGAGGTGCTGAGGGTCGTCGCCCGCCAGCGCGGGCGCCAGCTTCCGACCATGTGCGCGATCATCCTGTTCATGGTGCTGTTCTGGTTCTTCCTCGCGCACATGATCTTCGCCCTCTTCCTGGGCTTCTCGACGCTGACCAACATCTCC
>CAZPCU010000406.1:0-2426 GCA_964585075.1 uncultured Rhodobacterales bacterium | reverse complement strand
ACACCGGACAGCGCTCCAGGCACCGCGAACAGGTGATCTCGTCGCAGCGCGCGCCGGGGCGGATGAGCGACAGGCCGAGCTCGTGGGCGGCCACATTGGCCTCCCAGATCGCGCGGGTCGCGGCGTCCGGTTCGCCCAGCGTCAGCGTCCGCTCGAGCGCGGTGTAATAGCCCGAGATCATCGGGAAGGTGTTGAGCGACAGGAGGTCCCCCGCCGCCAGCCGCCGCGCCGTCACCGGGTTGTGGGCCCCGTCGGTGTTGAGCCCCGACTGGAACCAGACCCAGGTGTCGCGATATTCGGCGTCGGGGAAGGCGTCGGCGATGGCGCGCTCCATCGCGTCCCGTCCGGCCATGGCCACGTCGATCTCGCGGGCGCCCTCGGCGATCGCCTCGCGAATCGCCCGGCCGCCCAGGTCGGCGATGCGCGCGCCCTCGCGGATGAGCGCGATCTCGGCCGGCGATTTCACCATGCGCTGGCGCATGGCGGGGCGCGCCACGTCCACCACCTCGCGCGGGGCGAGGAAGGCGCGCAGCTTCTCCGCCTCGACGAGCGTCAGGTGATCCTCCTCGATGCCGACCGCGCGGCCTTCCCCCGCGACATGGCGCACGGCGCGCCAGAAATTGTCGCGCGCCCAGTCGGTGTAGGTGAGGTTGTCGCCGTGGCAGCGCCGCCAGGGCTGGCCGCCGTCGATGCCGGCGCTGATCGTGACCGACGTCTCGGGCGTGACGACGAGCCCGTAGGGCCGGCCGAAGGCGCAGTAGAGGAAGCCCGAGTAATAGGCGACGTTGTGCATCGAGGTCAGCACCGCCGCGTCGAGCCCCGCCTCGGCGAGGATCCGGCGCAGCCCGGCGAGGCGCGCCTCGTACTCCTCGGCGGCGAAGGGGAGCGGCGCCTTGGCGCCGTTGTGGAATGTCAGGAACTGGGGGCGTTCGGTCATCGCGACCCTCCCTTGCAAGAAAGAAAGGTCCCGGCGTTCAGGACGGCCAGGGGGCGCGTCCGCGGGCGCGGACGTGGCGACGCCATCGCCTCGCCCCGGCCTCTTCCTGCCATCGCCCGCGCGCCCCGGCAAGCACTTCTGCGTCAGGCGAGAAGCGCCCGCGTCAGGTCGCTCTCCGGCGCGGCGAGGGCCTCGATCACGTCGAAATGGTGCCGGCCCGGATCCGCGTGCCAGTCCACGCCCCAGGCCTCGGCGAGCCAGCGCGCCTGGTCGAGGAAGGCCGGGAGTTCCGCGCCGCCCACCCAGACCGTCACCGGCACCTGCGGCGGCGGCTGGTGGACAGGGCTTTCCGCCGCCGCCTCCGCCGCGTCGATCCCGAGCACGTCGTTCATCGACGTCTCCATGAGGGGCGCGAGATCGGCGAGCGCCGAGATCGGCACCACCCGCGCAAGCCGCGCGGCCACCGGGGCGGGCAGCATGCCCGGCGCGCACATCCGCGCCACGAGATGCCCGCCCGCCGAATGGCCGGTGAGCCGCACCGGCCCCGCCACGCGGCCGGCCGCCTTTGTCACGGCGGCGGCGATCTGCCGGGTGATGTCGGCGATCCGCGCCTCGGGGCAGAGCTCGTAGGACGGCATCGCAACGGCCCAGCCACGGGCGAGCGGGCCGGCGGCGAGATGCGACCACAAGTGCCGGTGCATCGACTTCCAGTAGCCGCCATGGACGAAGACCACGAGGCCCGCGGCATCTTCCTCGGGATGGAAGAGGTCGAAGCGCCGCCGTTCGGACGGCCCGTAGCGCAGGCCCGTCTCGGCCCGCACGCCGAGGCGCGCGCGAAAGGCCGCGGCCGCGGCCTCCCAGCGCGCCGGGTAGTCGGCCGAGCCCGGCACGTGATCGGAGTTGGAATAGGCCGCGTCCATGTCCATCGCCGTTCTCCCTCGCCGCGGAACTGGACATTTCTAGGCGAAATTGCTTTGGCTGTGCCATCCCCAACCTTGCGCGGAGGACGCCATGCTGGACCAGCCCACCAACCTGCCCGGACTTCTGAAGGACCCCTCGCTGCTCGCCACGAAGGCCTTCATCGGCGGAGCCTGGGTCGATGGCGGGAACGGCGCGACCTTTGCCGTCACGAACCCCGCGCGCGGCGACGTGATCGCCGAGGTGGCCGACGCGAGCCGCACCCAGGTGGCCGAGGCCATCGCCCGCGCCCACGCCGCGCAGAAGGACTGGGCGGCGATGACCGGCAAGGAGCGCGCGGCCATCCTGCGCCGCTGGTTCGACCTGATGATGGAGAACCAGGACGACCTCGCCACGATCCTCACCGCCGAGCAGGGCAAGCCGCTCGCCGAGGCGAAGGGCGAGATCGCCTACGGCGCGGCCTTCATCGAGTTCTTCGGCGAGGAGGCGAAGCGGGTCTACGGCGAGACGATCCCGGGCCACCAGCGCGACAAGCGCATCACCGTGATCAAGCAGCCGATCGGCGTCGCCG
>CAZPCU010000405.1:364-2432 GCA_964585075.1 uncultured Rhodobacterales bacterium | reverse complement strand
GGCTGATCTCCAAGGCCACCGGCACCGCTGCGAACGACCACGTGTTCATGCTGAGCACCTTCCGTCGGGTGGACGGGACGACCGTGCTCCGAGCGCGGGTGCGGGTCGACGGGCTCACCCACACCCTCGTCGCCCCGACGGGCGCGATCTCGACCGGCAGGTGGCACCACGCAGCAGCGACCCACGACGGCGAGGTGCTGCGGCTCTTCCTCGAAAGCCCCCGCCGGCTCATTTCGCGCGCCCACATGCAGGAGGCGCTCGGCGGCGCGGCGGGCGAAAGCTTCGACCGCGCGATGGACGTGCGGATCTCGCGGCTGCGCACCAAGCTCCGCGAGGACCCGCGCAACCCGCGGCTCATCAAGACGATCTACGGCGCGGGCTACATCTTCCTCGGCGAGGTAAAATGGGGCTGACCGTCACCGCGGCCTGAGGCGCGCGCGACGGTTTGGCAAGAGGTGCGGAATGCGCTAGGCGCTTCGGCCTGAAGGAGGCGGGGCGTTCATGGGCGAGATCATCCTGATTCGGCACGGGCAGGCCAATTCGGCGGCCTCGGACGAGGAATCCTACGACCGTTTGTCGCCGCTCGGCCACCAGCAGGGCCGCTGGCTGGGCGAGCACCTGCGCGAGACAGGCCAGAACTTCGACGCGGTGCTCACCGGCACGCTCCGGCGCCACCGCGAGACGCAGGCGGCGATCGGGGAGATCGGGCCGGCGCCGGAAGCGGACCCGCGCCTCAACGAGATGGACTACTTCAACCTCGGCAACGCGCTTCGCAAGCATCGCGGCACGCCCCTGCCCCGGAGCGACGAAGAGTTCGCCGCCCACATCACCGAGGTGATGCAGGCCTGGCACGACGCCGAGATCATGGGCAACGAGACCTTCAGCGAGTTCGAGCTCCGCGTCACCGACATCCTGCACGAGGCCGCGCAACCCGGCCGCCGCGTGCTCTGCGTAACCTCGGGCGGCGTGATCGGGATGATCGTGCGCAGCCTCCTCGGCCTCGACCCGAAAAGCTTCGCGCGCATCCTCATGCCGATCCTCAACAGCTCGGTGCACCGTATTCTCGTGACCGATCACGGAACGATCCTCGCCGGCTTCAACGCCGTGCCGCATCTCGAGCACCCCGGTCGCGCCCACGCGCGCACGCATTACTGACGGAGGCGGAATGACGCATCTCTGGGTCCGGGCCGAGGAACGGCCGAACGAACGCCGGGTGGGCCTCACGCCGGAAGGCGCCGGCGAGCTTCTCGAACGCGGCATCCACGTGACGGTGGAAGAAAGCCCCAACCGCGCGATCGCCGACACCGACTACGCCGAGGCGGGCTGCCGCATGGCCAAGGCGGGAAGCTGGCGGGAGGCGCCGCGCGACGCGCTGATCTTCGGCCTGAAGGAACTGCCGGACGACGGCACGCCGCTCGTCCATCGCCACATCATGTTCGGCCACGCCTTCAAGGGGCAGCACGCCGGGCGCCGCCTGCTCGCGCGGTTCGCGGCCGGGGGCGGGGCGCTCTACGATCTCGAATACCTGGTGGACGAGTCCGGGCGGCGGGTGGCCGCCTTCGGCTACTGGGCGGGTTACGCGGGCGCGGCGGTGAGCCTCAAGGCCTGGGCCGCGCAGGCCCGCGGCGGCCTCTGCCCGCCCGTCGCGCCCTGGGACGGCAAGGCCGCGCTGCTCGACGAGCTTGGGCAGGACATGGCGGGGCTCGACGCCCCCTCGGCCATCGTGGTCGGCGCGAAGGGGCGCGTCGGCACGGGCGCGGCCGACCTTTGCGAGACGATGGGGGTCACGCCCTCGCGCTGGGACATGGAAGAGACGGCCCATGGCGGCCCCTTCCCCGAGATCCTCGAGCACGCGCTCTTCTTCAACTGCATCCTCGCGCGGCCCGGCACGCCCGTCTTCGTGGGCCCCGAGGCGCTCGAGGCCGACCGGGCGCTCCGGGTGATCGGGGACATCGCCTGCGATCCCGACAGCGACTACAACCCGATCCCGCTCTACGACGCGGCCACGAGCTGGGAGGCGCCGGTGGTGCGCGTACACGACGCGCCGCCGCTCGACGTCATGGCGATC
>CAZPCU010000405.1:0-354 GCA_964585075.1 uncultured Rhodobacterales bacterium | reverse complement strand
CCTCGCTCCGGGCGCTCGACAGTCTGGAGAGCGGCGTCTGGGGCCGGGCGCGGGCGGAATTCGACACGCATGTGAGGGAGGTGCAGGCATGACGATCCACTGGTGCGGAACCGGGCTTTCGGCGGTGCCGGGGCTTCGGCGGCTGATCGAGGCGGGCCATGACGTCCATGTCTGGAACCGCACGGCGGAAAAGGCGCAGGCCGCGGTGGGCGACCTGACCGACCGGATCTCGGCCTTCGACATCGACGCGCTGTCGCAGGCGCTTGAACCGGGCGACGTGGTGGTTTCCATGCTGCCGGGCGACTGGCACGTGCCGATCGCCGAGCGCGCCATCGCGGCCGGGGCGGGCTTCGT
>CAZPCU010000404.1:0-2441 GCA_964585075.1 uncultured Rhodobacterales bacterium | reverse complement strand
AGGAGGCGATCAGGCAGCCCTCGATCAGCGTGTGCGGATCGTGGCGCATGATCTCCCGGTCCTTGCAGGTGCCGGGCTCGGACTCGTCGGCGTTGACCACTAGGTAGGCGGGCCGGCCGTCGGACTCCTTCGGCATGAAGGACCACTTGAGGCCGGTGGGGAAGCCCGCGCCCCCGCGCCCGCGCAGGCCCGACTTCTTCATCTCCTCCACGATCGCGTCGCGCCCGCGCGCGATGAGCGCGGCGGTGCCGTCCCAGTGGCCGCGCGCCTTCGCGCCGGCAAGGGAGCGGTCGTGCATCCCGTAAAGGTTCGTGAAGATGCGGTCTTCGTCCTTCAGCATCGAGCAGTCCTTCCGAGCTCCGGGCGCGCCCTCAGCGGTCGCGGGCGCGCCACAGTCTTGCCGCCACCACGAGCGCCCAGAGGAAGGCGCCCATCGCGGCGAGGTAGATCAGCATCTCGTAGCGCACAGGCAGGCCGGCCAGCGCCACGAGCCAGGGGGCGAGGATCGCCGCGACGCCGGCGCCGGCGATCACCAGCGCGGCGATCCGGCCCTGGCGCGCGATCCGCTTCTGGCGTTCGTCACCGTCCATCGCGCCCCCGGTCTCAGCCGCCCTTGCCGGCGGCCAGCTCCCTGGCCTGCGCGACCCAGCCGTCGCGCGTCACCCGGCCCTTGAAGCCTTCGAGGTTCTCGTCCACCCAGGCGATCTCCTCGTCGGTCCAGGCGGCGATCTGGTCGAAGTGGTAGAAGCCGAGCTTGTGCAGCAGCGCCTCCAGCTTCGGCCCCACGCCCTTGATCTTCTTCAGGTCGTCCGGCCCGTCGCCGCGCGGCGACTCCAGCGTCTCTGGCTTGCGGAGCGCGCCCTCGGCAGGGTTCGCGGCCGCGACCGCAGGCGCGGGCCGGGTCTCGGGCTCGGTCTCGGGCGTCGAGGCCGAGGCCGCGGTGTCGCGGGCCGAGCCTACCGCGGCGGGCTGCGCGGCGGACACGGCCGGCGCCGGCTTCGGCGCGGGCGCGGTCGGCGGCGCGGGCGCCTCGGTCTCGGCCATGTCCATCGCCTCGAGCTTTTCGCGCGAAATCCGCTCCGTCCCGATCAGTTCGCCGAGCGTCGTGTCCTCCAGAGGGTTCCCGAGGAACCCGCACACCTGCTTCTGAAGCACGAGCCCCATGCCGAAGGCGAAGGCGGCGCCGAGCACCAGCGCGACGAGGAACCACATCCCCGCGTTCAGGATCACGACGAGGCCGAGGCCGGCCACCGCGGCGATTCCCCAGCAGACCTTGAGGCAAGTGTCGTCTTTGCTGCTGGTCGTCATTCCAAGTCCCCCTCAGATGTCGGTTGCAAAGGCAGCGTCAGTAGACGTCGCCCTTACTAACACGCTCCGAGAAATCCGTCTCGCCCCCTTCGGCCAGCACGCGGGCCTGTGCCACCCAGTTGTCGCGCGTCACGCGGCCCTTGAAGCCCTCCAGGTTCTGATCGACCCAGGCGATCTCCTCGGCCGACCAGCCCGCGATCTGGTCGAAATGGTAGAAACCCAGGCTGTGAAGGAGTTTTTCGAGCTTCTGCCCGATGCCCTTGATCTTCTTCAGGTCGTCCGGCCCGCCCTCGCGCGGCGCGTCGCGGCCTTCGGGGCGCTTGCCCAGATTCGCGGCATCGGGCTCGGGATGCGGCGCGTCGGGGTCGAGCCTGGTCTCCGGGGCGGGGTCGCCGGTCTCGGGCTTGCCCCGGCCCTTCACGGGCGCTTCGCGCCGGTCGATCCCGGTGTCGTCCGCGGGCAGTTCCCCGGCGAGCACCGGCTTGTGCGGATCGGGCGCGGGCGCGGCGCCGTTGGCCGTGCGGTCGCGCCAGGGGGCCGTGAGCGGCACCTCCGTGCCGTCGATCCGCTTCACCGTGTCGCCGAGACGCTCGGCGAGCGCGACCGAGGCGTTGTGCGGCGCGCGGCCTTCGGCATGGGCGGTGAGGCTCGTGAGCCCGCCCGCGGGCTCGGAGGCGTAGCGCCCTTGCTGCGGGCCGGGCCGCGGCACCTCGCCCGCGGCGAGCGCGTCAAGGATCTCGCCCAGCCGCTCCGCGGTCAGGTCCTCGTAGTAGTCCTTGCCGATCTGGGCCATCGGCGCGTTCGAACACGCGCCGAGGCACTCGACTTCTTCCCAGGAGAACTTGCCGTCGGGGCTGAGCTCGTGCGGGTTGCGCGCGATCTTCTCGCGGCAGACGCCGATCAGGTCCTCCGCGCCGCAAATCATGCAGGAGGTCGTGCCGCAGACCTGCACATGCGCGACGGAGCCCACGGGCTGGAGCTGGAACATGAAGTAGAAGGTCGCCACCTCGAGCGCGCGGATATGCGCCAGGCCCAGCATGTCGGCCACGTACTCGATCGCCGGCCGCGAGAGCCAGCCTTCCTGTTCCTGGGCGCGCCAGAGAAGCGGGATGATCGCGCTGGCCTGCCGGCCC
>CAZPCU010000403.1:0-2447 GCA_964585075.1 uncultured Rhodobacterales bacterium | reverse complement strand
GCAGCGACAGCCTGGAAGGCGCCTTCATGACCACCCTCGACCCAGCAGCACCGCCGACACGAAGGAGCCGCGCGCGTCGGCCGGAACGCGCAGGCGCACGGGCAGTTCCAGCGTCGTCTCGGGCGGCACCTCGACCGTCTCGGCGGGAAGCTGCACCCAGTCGCGGCTGGAGGCGCGCAACCGCCCGGGCGCCATCTCGGCGCGCATCTCCTCGGTCACGATCTGAAGCGTCCCGTCCGGGTCCTGCGTCAGGTCCACCACCGAGAGGTCCAGCCGCTCGGTGCGCGTCGGGTGCTGGTTGGCGATGCGCAGGGTCACGCGGGCGGTGCGGTTGGCGGGCACCTCCGCCTCCACCCGCATCGGGCGGACGTTGAGGTTGGACTGCGCCTCGATCCGCGCCGGCGCGAGGGACAGCACCACCGCGACCAGCGCGGCGAGGGCGGGCGGCCAGGCGCGCAATCTCATGGGATGATCGTCGCCGAGATCGCGATCCGGTAGGTGTCGGGCGCGGCGAAGACGGGCTCCCTGGGCAGGGTCAGGTCCCAGCGCGAGACGGCGCCGAGGAAGAGGTCGTGCACGCCGTTGCAGAAATCCCCCGAGGAGCCCGACACGGTGAGCGGCGCATCCGTCGCGCGCCCGTCGAGATCGAGGAGCGAGCCGAAGCTCTTGAGCCCCGCGTCATAGCGCAGGAAGGGCTGCACGCCGAGCGTGTGGCCCGTGGCGATCCCGGTCGCCGCGCCGTAATAGGCCGCGGGGCTGGGGCGCAGGCCCGTCGCGGTGGGAAAGTCGAACTGCAGCCCGTCGATGCAGTAGTTCGTCACCAGCCGAAGCCGGGCCATCCCGTCCGTGGGGCCGAGCGCGTCGGCGCTGCCCGCCACGGTGGGGCCGCTGTCCGTCATGTCCACGGAGACGGACTGGACCGCCGTTTCCAGCACCGCGATCTCTTCCACGATGACCCTGAGTTCGACCTCGCCGCTCTCCGTGGCCGCCGCCGGCGCGGCGGCGAGAAGGGCGAGCGCCACGAGCCCCCTGCGCAATCCTGTCATCCTGTCACCCGCTGATCACTCGCCTCGCGCCGATGCGCGGGGACCGGCCGGAGAGCCCGACCGGCGCCCGCGCCCGGCTCGGCCGGGGCAGCGCCATGCCGCCCCGGCGATCCCGTGTCTCACGACTCCGCGGAGTCGTCAGAGTTCCGGGACGATGGTCGCTTCCATCGTGATGGTGTAGGTGCCCGCCGGTGCGAAGATCTCGGGCTGCGTCTTCGGCGTGTTGCCCCAATTCGTGGCGACGCCGACGGCGATGTTGTGGACGCCGTTCGACAAACCGGTGGCGCCACCGGTTCTGCATTCACCCTTCACGTCCAACGGACCCTTGTTCGCAGCGTCGTGGCCCCAAATACACTGACCACGACCGCCAAGCGGCGAGTCGCCGCCGATCTTGCCATCGCTGCCCACGACACCGGCTTGCGGAAACACGCCCAGAATCTTGCCATCCGCGTTTTCGGCCTTCCCGAACCACATGAAATTCGTACCGTTGAAGGTGGAGTTCGGGTTGCCCACCGGATCATTCCGGATATCGGCCGTGAACGGGAAGGTGAAGCGCACCGCGTCCACGTCGTAATTGGTCTGCAATTGCACCTCTGCCCAGTCTCCGTTCGCGGGACCGTCGGTGCTACCCGCAGAAGACGGATTGCCCATGGTAGTGTCATCCGTATTATCGATGATCATCTCGCCCGAGGCTTTCGTGACGCTCAGCACCGCGATGTCTTGCACGATGATGTCGATATCAACGGTCTCGTCCGCCATCGCCGGCGCCGCGAGCAGGGACAGGGCCACCGCGCTCACACTCAGTTTCCGAAACATTTACATTCTCCTTGTCTCTGCCCCGGGTGCCGCGGGGCTCGAACTCGGGCGGCCGCCACATTTTCGCCGCCAATTGCAGGAGGGGGCAAGGCGCACCGCACCTCGCAAACATCGACGTTAACCGATTCCCCCGCGCAATCTTGCCTTGGGGGAAAGCGTTGCGTAAAGACCGGAATCGCCATTTTCCGGCCATTCTTTCGCCACAGTCCGAGAGGGAGGCTGGCTTTACGTTACGGAAAGGGCCGTGCATCCCCCGCCGGATCGGGTGCGGAACGGGGCGGCCCTACCCCTCCGCCCCGGCCGCGCCCTGCCCCGGGTCGAGCCGGCCCGCGGCGAGCGCCGAGAGGACGACCATCGCCGTCGCCGTCCCGAGCATGAGCGAGAGCCCGCCCAGCTGGTAGGTCAGGCCCGAGAGCACCGTGCCCAGGAGCCGCCCGCCGGCGTTCGCCATGTAGTAGAAGCCCACGTCCATCGTCACGCGCTCGGCCCGCGTGAAGGCGAGGATCAGGTAGGAGTGGAGCGAGGAGTTCACCGCGAAGATCCCGCCGAAGGCCAGCAGGCCCGCCACCAGCGCGGCGGTGAGCC
>CAZPCU010000402.1:0-2454 GCA_964585075.1 uncultured Rhodobacterales bacterium | reverse complement strand
GCAGCATCATGCGCGGCCAGTCCCGCGCCGCGCCTTCGGCATAGAAGGGATCGCCGAGGATCGGGTGGCCGAGCTCGGCCATGTGCACGCGAAGCTGGTGGCTCCGCCCCGTCCTGGGCATCAGCTTCACCCGCGTCTCCCCCTCGTCCCGGCGCTGCACGCGCCACTCCGTCAGCGCGGGCTTGCCGGTCTCGAAACAGACCTTCTGGCGCGGGCGGTTGGGCCAGTCCACGATGAGCGGCAACTCCACCGTGCCGGTCCGCGGCTCGAGCCGCCCGGCCACCCGCGCGACATAGGTCTTGCGCGTCTTGCGCCGCTCGAACTGGAGGCCGAGATTGCGCTGCGCCGGGGAAGTGAGTGCAAAAACCATGACGCCGGAGGTGTCCCGGTCCAGCCGGTGGACGAGCAGCGCCTCCGGAAAGGCCGCCTGCACGCGCGCGAGCAGGCAGTCGGCCAGATGCGCGCCCCGCCCCGGCACCGAGAGAAGCCCCGCGGGCTTGTCCACCACGACGATCTCGTGGTCGGCATGGAGGATCTTCAGCGGCTCCTGCGGCGGGTCGTAGTCATCGCTCATCATGCGCGCTGCTAGCGCCCGGCGCGCCGGCTGTCCAGCCGCGGCGCCCCCGGATTGACGGGCCGCGCCGGAGCGGCTACGCCCCTGCCCTTCCGGACGATCAGGGGGGCGACGATGGCACGCAGGCGCAAGGGGCGGGACATCTCCGGCTGGCTGGTGGTGGACAAGCCCGCGGGCCCCACCTCCACCCATGTGGTCAACGTGGTGCGCCGCGCCTTCGGCGCGAAGAAGGCGGGCCACGCGGGCACGCTCGATCCCGCCGCCACGGGCGTGCTCGCCGTGGCGCTTGGCGAGGCCACCAAGACGATCCCCTACGTTACCGACGCGCTCAAGGCCTATGTCTTCACGGTGCGGTTCGGCCAGGCCACCGACACCGACGACGCGGAGGGGCAGGTGATCGCCGAGAGCGACGCGCGCCCCACCGACGAGGAGATCAAGGCCGCGCTGCCGGACTTCCTGGGCGAGATCATGCAGGTGCCGCCGCAATACTCCGCCGTGCGGGTGGAGGGCGCGCGCGCCCATGCCCTGGCGCGCGGCGGCGCGGCGCTCGACCTCGCGCCCCGCCCGCTCTGGGTGGAGGAGCTCCTTCTGGCCGACCGGCCGGACCGCGACCATGCCGTGCTCGAGATGGTCTGCGGCAAGGGCGGCTACGTCCGGGCGCTGGCCCGCGATCTCGGCCGCGCGCTCGGGTGCCATGCCCATGTGACGACGCTCCGCCGCACCTGGTCCGGGCCCTTCGCGGCGGAGGACGGGCTGTCGCTCGCCGAGGTGGAGGCGCTGGCCGGAGATCCCGCGCTCGACGCGCGGCTCCTGCCGCTGGAGGCGGGGCTTTCAGACCTGCCGCAGGTGCGCGCCACCGCCGAGGCCGCCGCGCGGCTGCGCCACGGCAACCCGGCCCCGGTGGTCGCCAACGGCCTCGACTACGGCGAGGAATGCTGGGCTTCCTGCGACGGGCGGGCCGTGGCGGTGGGCCGCTTCCGCGCGGGCGAGCTGCACCCCTCCCGCGTGTTCCGGGACGCGAGCTGAGCGGCCGCCGCGACTGGCGCGCACCATTCGGCCGAGCCTCGATCGGAAGGGAGCCCCGCCCCGGCGTCACGAATCTGACACCGAAGCTCAGCGCGCGCGTCACCGGCGCCGCCCCGACGGCTCCTTCGTCGCCATCGCCATCGAGAACGAGCGCGACGAGGACCTGAACGACGGCGTGATCCCGCAACTGCCCGCCGTCACGCTCGAGGGCGTGGACGACAGCCCGGGCGAGACCTTCTTCTGGCAGTCCGGCACCGTGGAGTGATCGCACGGCCCGAGCGAGGCACGAAAAAGGGGGCGCCGCGGCGCCCCCTTCAGGTTGCGGCCGCCGGCCGCCCGGTCAGTTGACCGCCCTGGCGTCCACGACGTCCTTGTCGGTCGCCGCGTCCTCGACCTTCGCGATCTCGATCCGCCGCGACTTCAGCGCCTCGGGGATCTCGCGGTGCAGGTCGATGTGCAGCATGCCGTCGGCGTGGCTCGCGCCGGTAACGCGCACATGGTCCGCCAGGTGGAAGCGGCGCTCGAAGGCGCGGGTGGCGATCCCGCGATGCAGGAAGGTCCGGCCCTCGTCCTCTTCCTTCCCGGACTTGCGGGCCGAGACGACGAGCGCGTTCTCCTTCACCTCGACCGAGAGGTCGTCGGCGGAGAAGCCGGCCACCGCGATGGAGATGCGGTAGGAGTCGTCGGCGGTCTTCTCGATGTTGTAGGGGGGATAGGTGGGCTGGCTCATGTCGCTGGCCAGAACCCGGTCCATCAGGTCGGCGACACGGTCGAAACCGATGGTCGCCCGATAGAGTGGCGCAAGATCGAATGTACGCATGAGGTCATCCTCCTTCAGAGCGATAACGGTGTGG
>CAZPCU010000401.1:0-2464 GCA_964585075.1 uncultured Rhodobacterales bacterium | reverse complement strand
CTTGGCGATCTCGCCCATCATCCGCTTCTGGTGCTTCTCGGTCTGGGCGCCGGTCTCGTCGTATTCAAGCACGATCTCGGCGGCCTCGTCCGAGTTTTCCTCGGCGTATTTCCAGCCCTTCATCGAGGCCCGCACGAAGCGGATCATCTTGTCCGCGAACTCCGGATCCTCGAGGCGGTCCTCGAGCACGTAGAGCCCGTCCTCGAGCGTGGCGACGCCCTGGTCCTCGTACTTGAAGGTGACGAGGTCTTCGGCCGCGATGCCCGCGTCGATCACCTGCCAGTACTCGTTGTAGGTCATGGTCGAAATGCAGTCGGCCTGACCCTGGAGCAGCGGATCGACGTTGAAGCCCTGCTTGAGCACCGTCACGCCGTCCTCGCCGCCTTCGGTCGGGATGCCGAGCTGGCTCATCCAGCTCAGGAAGGGAAACTCGTTGCCGAAGAACCAGACGCCGAGCGTGCGTCCGGGGAAGTCCTCGGGGCCGGTCACGCCGGTCTCCTCGAGGCAGGTGAGCATCATGCCCGAGCTCTTGAAGGGCTGCGCGATGTTGACGAGCGGCAGGCCCTTCTCGCGCGCGGCGAGCGCGGCGGGCATCCACTCCACAGTGACGTCCGCGCCGCCGCCCGCGATCACCTGGGTGGGCGCGATGTCCGGCCCGCCGGGCTTGATCGTGACATCGAGATTCTCTTCCTCGTAGAAGCCCTTGTCCTGCGCCACGTAGTAGCCGGCGAACTGGGCCTGGGTGACCCATTTGAGTTGCAGGGTGACCTCGTCGGCGGCCTGGGCGATCGTGCCCGCCGCCATGATCGCCCCTGCGATCAGCGTCGTCTTGAGATGTTTCATCATTCTCTCCTTGTTGGACTTCTTGGTTTTTCCATGCTCCGCGGTCTTGCCTGCCGCCTTTCTTGTCGTCTCATGCCCGGCTCCGCTGGGACGGATGCCAGAACGTCACCGCCCGCTCGGCGAGCGCCACCGTACCGTAGAAGGCCGAGCCGGCGAGCGCCGCCACCACGATTTCCGCCCAGACGAGGTCCAGCGCAAGCTGGCCGACGCTCGTGGAGATGCGGAAACCCATCCCCTTGACGGGTGAGCCGAAGAATTCGGCGACGATGGCGCCGATCAGGGCGAGCGTGGTGCAGATCTTGAGCCCGTTGAAGATGAAGGGCATCGCTGCGGGCAGTCGGAGCTTGAGGAGGGTCTGCCAGTAGCCCGCGCTGTAGGTGCGCATGAGGTCGCGCTGCATGGGCGCGCTCTCGCGCAGCCCCTGCACGGTGTTCACCAGCATCGGGAAGAACACCATCACCACGACCACGGCGGCCTTCGACTGCCAGTCGAAGCCGAACCACATCACGAGGATCGGGGCCATGCCGATGATGGGCAGCGCCGCGACGAAGTTGCCGACGGGCAGCAGCCCGCGCTGCAGGAAGGGGACGCGGTCCACGGCGATGGCCGTCAGCACCGCGGCGCCGCAGCCGAGGACGTAGCCGGTGAGCGCGCCGCGGATCACCGTCTGCACGAAGTCCTCCCAGAGGATTTCGGTGGAGGCGGCGAAGCGCGCCGCGATGGCCGACGGCGCAGGCAGGAGAACGGCGGGGATCTCGAGGCCCCGCACGACGCTCTCCCAGATCACCACGAGCGTCAGCCCGAACACGGCGGGCACGGCGAGGGAGGTGACACGGCTCCTGGGCAGCCGCGCGAGGCGGGCGTTCGTCCACCATCCCAGCCCCCATGCGAGGAGGCCGAGAGAGAGCCAGCCCGTCATCCCTGCGCCTCCATGCCCATGCGCCGGAGCACCATCCGCTGCGCCAGCCCGACCAGCCCCACGAGAAGCGCGGCGAGGATCGCGGCCATGATCAGCGCCGACCAGATCTGGATCGTCTGGCCGTAGTAGCTGCCGGCCAGGAGCCGCGCGCCGAGCCCGGCGACCGCGCCGGTGGGCAGCTCGCCCACGATCGCGCCGACGAGGCTCGCGGCCACGCCGACCTTCATCGAGGCGAAGAAGTAGGGCGTCGAGGCGGGCAGGCGGAGCTTCCAGAAGATCTGGGTCTCCGACGCGTTCCAGGTGTGCATCTGGTCCAGCAGCATCACGTCCGGACTTCGCAGGCCCTTCACCATGCCGACCACGACGGGGAAGAAGGAAAGATACATCGAGATTACCGCCTTCGGCAGCAGCCCCGAGATGCCGACCGCGTTCAGGACGACGATGATCATCGGCGCGAGGGCGAGGATCGGGATCGTCTGGCTCGCGATCACCCAGGGCATCACGCTCATGTCCATCACGCGGTTGTGGACGATCCCGACGGCCAGCGCGATACCGAGCGCGGTGCCCATCACGAAACCGAGCAGCGTGGCGCTCAGCGTGATCCAGCTGTGGTAGATCAGCGAGCGCCTGGAGGTCACGGCCTTCTGCGCCGTCGTTTCCCAGAGCTCGATCGCCACCTGGTGCGGGGCCGGCAACTTCGGC
>CAZPCU010000400.1:0-2471 GCA_964585075.1 uncultured Rhodobacterales bacterium | reverse complement strand
GATCTACGTCGCGATCATGATACCCGGCATCGTGATCGGGATCGCGACGCTGATCGCCCTCGTCACGGTGTTCGACGTCGTGAACCCCATGCTCGAGAGGCTCGTGCCGGAGGGCGCTGACCCGCCATCGCTTTCCATGGGAATGGGCTCGCTGATCGCGGCGCACACGATGTTCACGATGGCACTGGTGATCATCATCGTTCGCGCCCGTCTCGGGAGCCTGGAGGCGGCGCTGGAGGAGGCGTCGGCAGATCTCTACGCCACGCCCTTCGGAACGTTCCGGCAGGTCACGCTTCCGCTGATCGCGCCGGCGATCCTGGCGGGGTTCCTTCTGAGCTTCACCTTCAGTTTCGACGATTTCATCATCGCGTTCTTCGTCGCGGGGTCCGAGACGACGCTGCCCATCTACATCTTCTCGTCGATCCGAAGAGGCGTCACGCCGGAGATCAACGCGATCGGCACGATGGTCATGGTGGCCTCGCTGATCCTTCTCGTCATCGCACAGCTCATCCTCCGTCGAGACCCGAAGGGCTAGGCCGGGCCAGGAAAGGGAACTTGAAATGCTGCTGAAAGACAAAGTCGCGTTCGTCACGGGGGCCGCATCGGGGATCGGAGCCGCGGGCGCGCGGGCGATGGCCCGAGACGGCGCCCGGGTCGTCGTGACCGACCGCGACGGCGCATCTGCGGAACGCGTGGTCGAGGCGATGCGCGAGGAGGGCCTCGAGGCCGAGGCCATCGAGATCGACGTGACGGATGACGCGGCTCTCCGGGCCGCGATCTCCGGAACGGTGGAGCGCCTCGGCAGGCTCGACATCCTGCACTCTCATGCCGGCATCCAGGTGGAGGGCCGCCTCGAAGACGTGAAGGTCGAGGACATGGACGCCTCCTGGGCCCTGAATGTCCGCGCGCATTTCGTCGCCGCGCAGGCGGCGCTCGGCCCGATGCGGGCGCAGGGCGGCGGGAGCGTCATCATCACCTCCTCCAATTCGGGCGTGCAGTACGATCGAGAGATGATCGCCTACTGCACCACCAAGCACGCCGTGCTCGCCATGACGCGGCAGATGGCGGCCGATTACGCGAAGGAGAACATCCGCTTCAACGCGCTGTGCCCGGGCTTCATCGACACGCCCTTCAACAAGGGCTTCGAAATCCAGATGGGCGGACGGGACAAGCTCGAGGAATATATCGCCACCGCCATTCCCATGGGGCGCTTCGGAACCGTCGAGGAGATCGCGGCCGGCATCGTCTACCTCGCCTCGGACCGGTCGTCCTTCATGACCGGCCACGCCCTGGTGATCGACGGCGGCGAGTGCATCTGAACGCAGGTCAGGGGGAGGTTGCCGATGGCCGATATTCCTGCCAGGGCCCGGGCGGTGATCATGGGGGGCGGCATTTCGGGCTGCTCCGTCGCGTATCACCTCGCGAAGCTGGGCTGGTCCGACGTGGTTCTCCTGGAGCGCCGGCAACTCACCTGCGGGACGACCTGGCACGCGGCCGGTCTGGTCGGGCAGCTCCGGGCCAGCCAGAACATGACGCGGCTCGCGAAGTATTCGACGGACCTGTACGCGGAGCTCGAAGAGGAAACCGGGCTCGCCACGGGCTTCAGGCAGACGGGCTCGATCACGGTGGCCCTGACGGACGATCGCAAGCAGGAAATCCTGCGTCAGGCCGGCATGGCGCGGGTCTACGGAGTGGAGGCCGAAGAGCTTTCGCCGCGCGAGGTGAAGGAGCGGTATCCGCATCTCGATACCGAAGGCGTGACGGCCGGCGTGTGGCTGCGGAAGGATGGGCAGGCGGATCCTGCCAACATAGCGCTCGCCCTGGCCAGAGGCGCGCGGGACCGCGGCGCGCGGATCGTCGAGGGCGTCGAGGTCACCGGCGTGGAGGCCGCCGACGGGCGCGTCACGGCGGTCAGGTGGGAGCGGGGCGAGGACAGGGGACGCATCGCCACCGACATCGTGATCAACTGCGCCGGAATGTGGGCGCGAGACCTCGGCGCGATGTCGGGGGTGTCCATCCCGCTTCATGCCTGCGAGCATTTCTACATCGTGACCGAGGCGATCGACGGCCTTGGCACCATGCCGGTCCTGCGGGTCCCTGATGAATGCGCCTACTACAAGGAAGACGCGGGCAAGATGCTGCTGGGCGCATTCGAGCCGCGGGCGAAGCCCTGGGGGATGGACGGAATCCCGGAGGATTTCTGTTTCGATCAACTCCCCGAGGACTTCGATCATTTCGAACCGATCCTCGAGGCCGCCGTCAGGCGCATGCCGATGCTGGCCGAGGCCGGCATCCACACCTTCTTCAACGGGCCGGAATCCTTCACGCCGGACGACCGCTACTATCTGGGCGAGGCCCCCGAACTTCGCGGCTACTGGGTCGCGGCGGGCTACAATTCCATCGGTATCGTCTCCTCGGGCGGGGCCGGCATGGCCCTTGCGCAATGGCTCGAGGACGGCGAGCCCCCGTTC
>CAZPCU010000399.1:0-2473 GCA_964585075.1 uncultured Rhodobacterales bacterium | reverse complement strand
GGAAGCGCGGCGCAGGAGTTCGGCCGCGTCGGGGCGCGCGAGGAGCGCCTCGCGCACCTCGAAGGCGCGATGCGCGCCGCCGCCCTCGCGCGGCAGGCGCCCGGCGAGGGCCCGGTCGAGCGGGGCCGGCAGCACGGGCCGGGTGCGCGCGTCGAGGAGCATCGATTCCGCGGCGATTCCCTCGGCGTAGATGATCTGGTGGCTGTCGAGGAGAAGCTGGAAGTAGTCCACGAAGCCGCCCGGCCGACGGCGCACGGTGGTGCCGTTCACGAGATGGCGCGCGCGGACCACCACCTCGGGCCGCCCCGCGCCGAGCGCGTCCTCGCGCTGGTAGACGAAGAGCCTGTGGTCGGGGCTCACGACCAGCTCGGCGGCGTTGTTGAGCGCCCCCGCGGCGATGGCGATCGGCGCGAAGGCGCCCGCCGCGCGCACCGTGGTCTGCCCGATCCAGCGGATCTCCTGCGCGCCGTCGTCGCGGGTCAGCACCCGGTCTCCGGGCGCGAGCGTCTCGATCGGGCGCTGCTCCCCGGAGGCCAGGGTGATGCGTGTGCCCCGCGAGAAGGAGACGCAGCCGAGTTCGGCGAAGCGCCGACGCGCACCGGCCGGATCGACGCTGACGAGCGTGCAGGCCGTGCCCTCCTCGAGCGCGTCGAGCGGATGGGCGTAGACCGCCGCGACGGCACCCGCGCGGTCCACCTCCACGAGCACGAGGAGTTCGAGCATCCGACCGCCGGCGGCCATGAAGGTGAGGCAGCTGTCAAGGAAGACCGCCGCGCCCGGCGCGCCGAGCGGGCTTGCGGGCGCGATCGCGAAGCTTTCCCCGGGCCCCACCGCGAGCGAGAGCCGCTCGGGCCGGGCGCCGGGGGCGAGTTCGTAGACGTCGTCGGGCGCGAGCTCGCCAGCGAAGCCGAGGGGATCGCCGAGATGCGCGCCCTCGATCGCGACGATGTCCGCGCCCCGGTGGACGGAGAGGTTGATGACGGGTCCTTCGGTCGGCATTGGCGGTTCGGACGGGCTGACTGGCAGGTCATGCTGCATACAGCCTTCCGGATGGCGGGGGAATATGGCGCGGCAGGGCCGGGGCGCGGGCGTTTTGCTGGCAATGCGCCGGGCGCCGGTGTTATCTGCCGCCGGAGCAAGAGGGAGACGGACATGGATCTGGGGATTTCCGGGAAGCGCGCGCTCGTCTGCGCGGCGAGCAAGGGTCTTGGCCGGGGCTGCGCCGAGGCGCTCGCCGAGGCGGGCGCGGAGCTCGTCGTCAACGCGCGGGGGGCGGAGGCGCTCGAGGCGACGGCCGCGGAGATTCGCGCGGCGCATGGCGTGGCGGTGACGGCGGTCGCCGCGGACATCACCACCGAGGAGGGCCGCGCGAAGGTGCTGGACGCGGCGGGAGAGGTGGACATCCTCGTGACCAACGCGGGCGGCCCGCCGCCGGGGATGTGGACCGACTGGGACCGCGAGGACTTCATCCGCGCCCTCGACGCGAACATGCTGACGCCCATCGCGCTCATCAAGGCGCTGGTGCCGGGCATGATGGACCGGGGCTGGGGCCGGGTGGTCAACATCACCTCTCAGTCGGTGAAGGCGCCGATCCCGGTGCTGGGCCTCTCGAACGCGGCGCGCACCGGGCTCACCGGCTACGTCGCGGGCACCTCGCGCCAGGTCGCCGGCGCGGGTGTGACGATCAACAACCTCCTGCCCGGCATCCACGCCACCGATCGCGCGGTCGCGCTCGACACGGGCGTGGCCGAGAAGGAGGGGATCACGCTCGAGGAGGCGCGCCGCCGCCGCGAGGCGACGATCCCGGCGGGGCGCTACGGAACGGCCGGGGAGTTCGGCGCAGCCTGCGCCTTCCTCTGCTCGCAGCACGCGGGCTTCATCGTCGGCCAGAACATCCTGCTCGACGGCGGCGGCACCAACGTCACCATCTGACCGCGGCCGGCCCGCCCGCCCCGCCTTGCGCGGGCGGGGCCGGGTTGCTATCTCGCCAGTCATGTCCGAGCAAATTGATCGGGAAAAGCCCGCCGCGGCCGCGCCGCCGCCCAGGCTGGAGGTGCGCCACCTCACCCGCCGTTTCGGCGGCCGCGCCGTCGTGGACGACGTGTCGCTGGAGATCCGGCCCGGTCAGGTGACCTGCCTTCTCGGGCCCTCGGGCTGCGGGAAGTCCACGACGCTGCGCATGATCGCGGGGGTCGAGATGCAGGACGAGGGCGAGATCCGGGTCGATGGAGAGCTCATCTGCGACACGATCTACCGCGTGCCGCCGGAACGGCGGTCGATCGGGCTCATGTTCCAGGACTTCGCGCTCTTCCCGCATCTCTCGGTGGCCGAGAACGTGGCCTTCGGGCTGCGCGGCCCGCGCGAGCTGCGCCGGGCGCGGGTGGAGGAGCTGCTCGGGCGCGTCGGGCTGTCCCATTACATCGACGCCTACCCGCACGCGCTGTCGGGCGGGGAGCAGCAGCGCGTCGCGCTC
>CAZPCU010000398.1:0-2480 GCA_964585075.1 uncultured Rhodobacterales bacterium | reverse complement strand
CGTGTGCGCGCGGCCGAGATGCATGAGGTCCACCCGCCGGTTGCCGAGATAGACGGTCATCCGGTCGTTGAAGGTGGTCGTCGGCCAGGTCAGGCCGGGGATCGACTCATGGCCCTGGAAAAGGCGGGGGAAGCGCTCGAACTCGCTCTCCCAGTCTTCCTGCCCGCGTTCGGCGACCATGCCGCGCGCCATCTCGGACATGATCACCTGGCCGGCGCCGTAGGCCGAGGCGCCGAGAACGCGCACCGCGTGGTAGTGGGTGAGTGCGAGATGGGTGATCGGCTTGTCGGTCACCTCGCGGATCTTCTCGATGACCTTGTTGGCGAGGCGGGGCGTGGCCTGCGCCTCCACCACCATCACGCTGTCGTCGCCGATGATGACGCCCGAGTTCGGGTCGCCCTCGGCGGTGAAGGCCCAGAGCCCCTCGCCGATCTCGGTGAAGCTGATCTCCTTCTCGGCGAGATCGCCCTGCGACGCGAACGCTTTCGTCATGTCCTGACCTCTCTTCAGCGTTTGTAGGGATCTTCGAGCGCCGGCAGCAGCTGCCCCGCGCAAGGCCCGAAGCCGATGGTGTAGCCGTCCCCCCGCGCCGCGGCGTGGAGCGTGACGGTGTCCCCGTCCTCGAGAAAGCTGCGGGTCTCGCCCGTCTCCAGCGTCACGGGCTCCTTGCCGCCCCAGGACAGCTCGAGGAGCGAGCCGCGCTGGTGCTTCTCCGGCCCCGAGACCGTCCCCGATCCCAGCAGGTCGCCGGGCGTCATAGGGCAGCCGCATGTCGTGTGATGGGCGAGCTGCTGGGCCGAGGAATAATACATCTCGCGGTAGTTCGTCCGCGTGATCTCCGAGGGCGCCTCGCCCTTCGGCGCCAGCGTGACGGAGAGCTCGACGTCGTAGAGCATGGGGCCCGCGTCGCGCAGGTGCGGCAGGAGCTCCATCTCGCGCTCCGGCGCGGAGACACGGAAGGGCTCGAGCGCGGCCCTGGTGACGATCCAGGGCCCGATGGTCGTGGCCGTCGCCTTGGCCTGGAAGGGGCCGAGGGGCTGGTATTCCCAGGCCTGGATGTCCCGCGCCGACCAGTCGTTCAGGAGCACGTAGCCGAAGATCATGTCGTCGGCCTCGGCGACCGTGACCGGCCCCTCCGAGGCCTGGCCCACCACGGCGCCCATCTCGAGCTCGAAGTCGAAGCGGCGCGAGGGCGCGAAGCGGGGCGCGGCATCCTCCGGCCCCTTGAGCTGGCCCCAGGGCCTGCGGACCGGCGTGCCCGAGACCATCACCGAGGAGGCGCGGCCGTTATAGCCGATGGGGATGTGCAGCCAGTTGGGCGGCAGCGCGTTCTCGGCGCCGCGGAACATGGTGCCGACATTGGTGGCATGGTGCCGGCCGGCGTAGAAATCGGTGTATTCCGCCACGAGGAAGGGCATGTGCATATCCGCCCCGGCCTGCGGCACGAGCAGCGGCTCCACGCGCCCGCGCTCGGGCGCCCCCTCGGCGAGGAGCGCGGTCAGCCGGTTGCGGAGCGCCGCCCAGACCTCGGGGCCTTCCTCGAAGAGCTCGTTCCAGAACGGCACGTCGAAAAGCGGCCCCGCCCCCACTTCCACAAGGCCCTCCTCCTCGGCGCGGGCGAGATCGAGGATCATGTCGCCGATGGCCACCCCGCAGCGGGGGTCCAGGGTCTCCGTGGAGAAGACGCCGCAGGGCAGGTTGTTGAGGGGGAAGGGGTGGTCGGGCGCGTTCGCGCTCTCCACCCAGCTCGGCATCAGCGGCATGAGGGTCCTTTCCGTTGCGGGTAAACCGGGCGCCCGGGCTCCTCGCCGGGGTCGGCGTCAGGAGACCTGGAAGCCTCCCCGGCGCTATTTCACGCCCGGGGTTCCGTCGAACTTCTTCTCGAGATCGGCCCAGCAGTCGATGTAGTCGTCCTGAAGCGGCGCCTCCTTCGCGGCGAAGGCGGTGAGGTGCTGCGGGAAGCGCGTCTCGAACATGAAGGACATCGTGTTGTCGAGCTTCTCCGGCCCGAGCTCGGCGTTGGACGCGCCCTCGAAGGCGTTCCTGTCCGGTCCGTGGGGCAGCATCATGTTGTGCAGGCTCATGCCCCCCGGAACGAAGCCCTGCGGCTTCGCGTCGTACTGGCCGTAGATGTTGCCCATCAGCTCGGACATGATGTTCTTGTGATACCAGGGCGGGCGGAAGGTATCCTCGGCCACCATCCAGCGTTCGCGGAAGAGCACGAAGTCGATGTTGGCCGTGCCCGGCACACCCGAGGGCGCGGTGAGCACGGTGAAGATCGACGGGTCGGGGTGGTCGAAGAGGATCGCGCCGACAGGGCAGTAGTTCCTGAGGTCGTACTTGTAGGGCGCGTAGTTGCCGTGCCAGGCCACCACGTCGAGCGGGCTCTGCCCGATCTCGGTGCGGTGGAACTGGCCGCACCACTTGATGGTCAGCGTCGAGGGCGCCTCGCGGTCCTCGAAGGCCGCGACGGGCGCCTT
>CAZPCU010000397.1:0-2489 GCA_964585075.1 uncultured Rhodobacterales bacterium | reverse complement strand
CGTGCATGAAGTCCTCGCCGTCGTGGACCGACTGCCAGGGAAGCCCGGCGCGCAGGAGGCCGCCATTGCCCTCCACCACGCCGATCCCCCCGGTGACGTTGTGCAGGAGCTTGTTGCCGCCGCCGAAGACCTGCGGCGCGACGGTCGAGCCGTAGTATTGCAGGCTGATCCAGCTCGCCACCACCACGGGTGCCGTCATGATGAGCTCCAGCACGCCGAAGCCCTCGTCGGCCTTCCAGTCGTAGTTGTGCAGGAAGGCGCGCCCGTCGAGCGAGCGCCCGGCCGTGCGCGCGCGCGGCGCGGCGATGAAGGCCCGGCAGCCGGCGAGCGCCCATTCCGGGCGCACCTCGGCCCAGTCGCGCGAGCGCGGCGCGACGTCCGCCTCGCCGCCCGCCCGCGGCAGGCGCAGCGCCCGCTCGGCCCGCGTGATCCGCCCCGCCGCGGCGAGCCAGCGCTTCGCGTCGGCGAGCGCGGCCTTCTGGCGGCTGGCGTCCACGTCCGCCTCGTAGAGCTTCAAGGCGTCGGTCGTCGTGTCGTGAAGCCCGGCGATGAACAGCGTGTCATCGGGGATCTCGATGCCCTTCGCCGCCACGCCCTGGCGCACCTCGGGGTCGTTCAGCAGCGCCGCCAGGAGCCGCGCGTTCACCTCGCCCGAGTAGCCGCCGCAGGCGCCGCAGTGATAGGCCGAGGCATGCGGGTTGTTGGTGACGTTCGCCCCATGGCCGGCCAGCAGCACGATCCGCCCGAAATTCTCGGTCAGAGACATCGCGCGCAGCACCGTCTCGGCCGCGCCGACCCGCTCGGGCAGCGAAAGCGCCGGGTCGAGGCGCGGCGCCGGCCCGTCGGGCAGCTTGCCTTTCTCGAGGCCGAGCGCGTCGCGCACGAGCTTGCCCGCGTAGACCGGCCCCATCGCCTCGACGAAGGCGAAGGAGGAGACGGCGGCGAGCTTGAAGCGGCCCCAGGCGCGCTTGGCCCGCTCGGAGAAGCGCGCCTGGCGGTCGGCCTCCTCCATCTCCGGGCCGCCCGAGACCGAGCAGACCCCGGGGTTGAGCAGCACGGGCAGGCGCAGTTCCTCCACGTCCGAGGCGAAGCCCCGGTGCTTCGTGGCGAGGCCGAAGAAGCCCGCGAAGCCCAGCGTCTCGATGCCGGGATCGACCGATTCGAGCGCCCGGCGGAAGACCTCGGAGCGCACGTCGATGCAGAAGGCGGCCTGGAGCGTCGGCCGGTCATCTGCGGCCGCCGGGGCCTCGGCGGCGAAGGTCGCCGCGATCTCGCGCTGCGCGGCGCGCTCGGCCGCTTCCTGGAGCAGCTCGTCCACGACCAGCTCTTCGCCGGGGTCGAGCGCCGCGGCGTGCGAGGCGCGCACCCGCTCCCAGCGGTCGGCGATCTCTTCCTCGTACTGGATGAAGAGCGCCTCTTCCCAGAGCAGCCGGATGGCCAGCATCTCGGTCACCACCGGATCCGTCCCGCCGCCGAGCTCCGCCTGCCAGAGCTGGTAGCGCGCGTATTGCGCCCAGCCGCCCATGGTCATCAGGAGCTGGTGGAAATAGGTGGGCAGCGCCGCCTCCGGCAGGCCGAGCCGGGCCGCGGCGCGGGCGATCGCCCCCTCGGCGGTTTCCGGCGCGGCCGCGACATGGGCGGCGAAGCCGCGCAGGCCCTGGATCTCCGGCGTCAGGTCATGGGTCGCCACGGCCCGCCATTCGGCATAGGCGCCCCGGCGCTTGGGCGCCTTCCAGAGCGCCTGGCCCGCGTCGAAGTAGCTGCCCGCCCAGTGGCTGATCCGATCGGTCACGAGACCCGGCCAGTCCAGCCCGTCATGGTCGGCGGCCATGTCGGCCACCGTGGGCAGCGCGTGGGGGCGCCGCCGCGGCCGGGCCGCGGCCTCCTTGAGCGCGCTCACGCTCTCGGGCTTGGCGTCGTGGGGCGAGGCGGCGAGGGCCGCGTCGAGATCCGCGTCGAGGATTCGGCCCCCGGCCATGCGCGAGAGATACCACTCCCGCGGCATGGTGATCGGAAGGCCCGCCACCCGCGCGAGCCGCGCGCCGGCCTCGGCCAGCGACTCCCCCGTCTGGCCGAGATAGGGGTTCACCGCCACCGAGGAGGCGAGCGGCCAGACCGGCGGGATCGCCCGCGCCGCACCGTCTGCGGCGGCCATCAGCTTTTCGGCGGAAACACTCTTGTTTTCAGCGTTCTCGGTCATGTCGTTCACTCCTGCCCGAAGGTGTCAGCCGGCCCGCCGGATGGACCATCCGCCGAGGATGCGGTCGAAGACCGCGTTCATGTAGAGCCCGTTGGAAAGATGCACGCGCAGCCCCGCCGCGGCCGGGTGATAGGCCCAGAGCGGGAACATCGCCTGCGCCACCGCCACCGCGCCGAAGCTGATGACGGCGAGAACGATGAGCGCCCATTCGAGCGGCCCGGGCACCGGCGTGGCGGGGAGCGTGCCGGCCATGAGCGCCTCGGAGCCCGTCTGCAGTGCGAAATAGGCC
>CAZPCU010000396.1:489-2492 GCA_964585075.1 uncultured Rhodobacterales bacterium | reverse complement strand
GGCGCGAGGGCGACACCCGCACCGCGGCGATGCTCGAAGCCATCCACGACGCGGAAACCGCCAGGCGCCTCGCCGCCGAACGCGCCTTTCTCGCACGGCTCGACGGCTCCTGCGAGACGCCCATCGCCGGGCTCGCGGAACTCGACGGCGGGACGCTGCGGCTTCGCGGCGAGATCCTGCGCCCGGACGGCTCGGAGTGCCTGTCCGACGACCGGAGCGCGCCGGTGGAAGACGGCCCCGCCCTCGGCGAGGAGATGGCCGCGAAGCTGCTCGGCCAGGCCGGCCCGGGCTTCTTCGACTGGCGCACCGCCTGAGGCCGCGCCCGGGGCGCGCGGCTCAGGGAAGCAGCTTGCCGGGGTTCATGATCCCCGCCGGGTCGAGCGCGGCCTTGATCGCGCGCATCGCGGCAAGCGCGCCCGGGTCCTTCCGCCGCGCCATGGACGGCAGTTTCGTGAGCCCGATCCCGTGCTCGGCCGAGAAGCTGCCGCCGAGAGCGAGGACGACATCCTCCACCGCCTCCATGACCGCGTCGGCGAGCGCGGCCTCCTCCCGCCCGAGCCGCACCGCGTAGTGCAGGTTCCCGTCGCCCAGATGGCCCACCACGAGCGGCACGGCGCCCGGATCGAGTTCGGCAACGCGCGCCCCGGCGCTGTCCAGGAACGCCGCGACCCGGTCGAGCGGCACGGCCACGTCGTTGTTCACGACGCGGCCCTCGGCGAGGCAGACCTCGGCCGCGGCCTCCCTCCGCGCCCACATCCCGGCGCGCTCGGCCTCCGAGCGTGCCACCACCGCGTCGGCCACGTCCCCGGCCTCGAGGCGCTCGGCGAGCACCGCCTCGAGATGCGCGGCCACGGGCACCGCGCCGTCCGGTCCCGGCGCCGCGTCGCGCGGCGCGGTGGCCGCGACCTCGACGAGCACGTTCACCTCGTGCATGGCGTCGAAGGGGGCGCGGGCGCCGGGCGTGCGGGCGAGGTATTCCTGAAGGTAGCGGTGAGGCATGTATTCGAAGGCTTCGACCGCGCCGCCCGTCTCGTCCTGGAGCCTGTTGAGAAGCGCGAGCGCGGCGTCGAGGTCGGGCAGCGCCACCATCGCCGTCGCCCGCGCGCGCGGCGCCGGGAAAAGCCGCACCACCGCCGCGGTGATGACGCCCAGCGTGCCCTCGGCCCCGATCATGAGATGGCGCAGATCGTAGCCCGAATTGTCCTTCCGCAGCGCGCGCATCAGGTCCACGACCTCGCCCGTGGGCAGCACCGCCTCGAGACCGAGGCAGAGATCGCGCGCGTTGCCGTAGCGCAGAACGTTGGCCCCGCCGGCATTTGTGGAGAGCGCACCCCCCAGCATGGCGGAGCCGCGCGCGCCGAAGCTCAGGGGAAAGACGAGCGCCTCCTCTTCCGCGCGGCGCTGAAGCGTCTCGATCACGACGCCGGCCTCCGCCACGGCGATCCGGGCGCGCGGGTTGACCTCGCGGATGCGGTTCATGCGGGACAGCGAGAGGAGGAGGGCGCCGTCGGCCCCGCCGGTGCCGCCCGAAAGCCCCGTGTTCCCCGACACCGGAACGACCGGCGTGGCGCTGCGCGTGGCGAGGCGGAGGATCGCCGAGACCTCCGCCGTCGAGCCGGGCCGCACCGCGGCGAGCGGGGCCGAGCGGTAGCGGCCCGTCCAGTCCTCCGCGAGCCCCGCGGCGTCGCGGCCCGTGAGCACGTTCGCATCGCCCGCGATGGCCTTCAGTTCGGTTATGATGTCCATGCTGCCCTCCCCGCGCGCCCCGTTCTGGCGCGGGGCGCGGCGCGGCGCAAGCCGCCCTCCGTCAGGGCCGCACGGGGAAGCGCAGCCCGTCCTCGGTGATGAGCACCAGCCGCTCCGCTCGGTCGCGCACGTAAAGATCGCAGCGCTCCGGACCGTGGACGAAGAGGATGCAGACCGTGCCGTCCGCGCCGAGCTCGTAGTAGCCGTAGGCCGTGCCGCCCCCGGCATAGGCGTAGCTGTAGCGCCCATCGGCGTAG
>CAZPCU010000396.1:0-479 GCA_964585075.1 uncultured Rhodobacterales bacterium | reverse complement strand
AGCGCGCGCGCCCGTCGTCGTGGAACTCGATCGTGCGCCCCACGAGCGCCACCGCGAGCTCATCGGGGCCGAGCGGCGTGTCGCTCTCCCGCGTCTCCCAGGCGGGCGCCGCGGTGGGCAGCACGAGCGCGACGGAAAGGGCGAAGGTGAGGCGCATCCGGATCCTCCGGCGAGACGTCCAGCCTACACGGCCGCCCCGGCCCGCGCGGTCACGATGCGGTTACGGCTCAGGCCACGAGCTTCTCGGCGCGGCGCAGGTCCACGCTGACGAGCTGGCTCACCCCCTGCTCCACCATGGTGACGCCGAAGAGCCGGTCCATCCGCGCCATGGTGACCGCGTGGTGGGTGATGATGAGGAAGCGCGTCTCGGTGCGCCGCACCATCTCGTCCAGGAGATCGCAGAACCGGGTGACGTTGGCGTCGTCGAGCGGCGCGTCCACCTCGTCCAGCACGCAGATCGGCGCCGGGTTGGCGAGGAA
>CAZPCU010000395.1:0-2493 GCA_964585075.1 uncultured Rhodobacterales bacterium | reverse complement strand
GAGACTGACGGCCGTGAAGCGAGACAGTGGTCGAGTAGGGATAGCGAAGCGGTTCCGAATATGGCAAGCGCGCGGCCCGATTGCAAGGGGCATGGCGCGCGATCGGGCGAACGCGCGCCCCGGCGTCGCGCGCAAGGGCCCGGCAGGCGAAACGGAAAAGGCGCGGCGGATCGCTCCGCCGCGCCTGTCGTCCGTTGGGTCGCCGGCTCAGGCGATGGCGAGGTTCGTCGCCGACTCGCGGCCGTCACGGCCGGCTTCGACGTCATAGGTCACCTTCTGGTCGTCGGCGAGGCCGGTGAGGCCCGAGCGCTCGACGGCCGAAATGTGGACGAAAACGTCCTTGCCGCCCGTCTCGGGCGCGATGAAGCCGAAGCCTTTGGAGGCGTTGAACCATTTCACGGTGCCATTGGCCATGTCCGTGGTCTCCTTCCTTTGAGCGCTGCCCGCAGCATGCGGCAGCCTGGCGTCAGTCGTCCGTGTCGATGAACTGAGCGCCGGTAAGGGAGACAGCTGGTCGAGTGGAAAAACGTTAGCCATATCTCTGTGACAGGTTCGGGGCGGGGTGGCAAGGAAAATCGGGGGGGGCTCCGCAGGCGGGCGATTGTCACGCAGCGTCAACTCTGTCATCGGAGGGCACCGGCGCATCCCGCCCCGGCAGGGAAGGACAGTTCCATGGGCTACAACGATTTCGTGGACGCCCGAAAGACCCCCCGCCCGCCTCCGACGCCCAGGCCCGAGACCCCGGCGAAACCGGCCGGCAAGGAGCCGGGCGTGGCGTAGATCGGTGCGTGATCTCACGCACCGATCTTCATGCCCCGTTAAACCTGGGTGGGCCATGCAGAGCCCATGCCGAACTACAAGCGTCCCCGCGTTCCCGGTGCCACGATCTTCTTCACCGTCGCGCTGCGAGAGCGGGGCGAGGGCCTTCTCGTGCGCGAAATCGACCGCCTGCGCGACGCGGTGCGCAAGACAAGAGCAGAGCGCCCTTTCCGCATCGACGCCTGGGTGGTGCTGCCCGACCATCTCCACGCCGTCTGGACGCTGCCGGAGGGCGACGCCGATTTCTCGACGCGCTGGCGGCTGATCAAGGCGCGGTTTTCCCGCGGCCTGCCGGCCGGCCCGCGGCGGCCGAGCGACCTCGCGCGCGAGGAGCGCGCGATATGGCAGCGCAGGTTCTGGGAGCATCACGTCCGCGGCGCGGCCGATCTCGCGGCCTGCACGCGGTATTGCCACATGAACCCGGTGAAGCATGGCCTGAGCGAGACACCGGAGGCCTGGCCGTTCACCACGGTTCACCGTGAAATCCGGCACGGACGATGGCCGTAGGGTGCGTGCGAGCACGCACCCTACGCGTGACTGCCGCGTTGCAGGGCCGTTTCGGTACCCGCGGCGTAGGGTGCGTGATGTCACGCACCTGCCGGCCGGTTGCGGGGCGTTGGGGGGCGGGTGCGTGCGAGCACGCACCCTACCACACTTGCGCCCGCATCCTGTCATCCCTGGTCGCAGCCCCGGATCGCGCCCGACCCGCACTCCAGGGCGGGCGCGATTGCGCCCACCCTCGGGTCGGGCGCGATCCTGACTTCGGTGCGGAACCCCTCACCTCGCAAACTTCTTGTACTTGATCCGCTTCGGCTCCACCGCGTCCGGCCCCAGGCGGCGCTTCTTGTCTTCTTCATAGGCCTCGAAGTTGCCCTCGAACCATTCGACATGCGCCTCGCCCTCGAAGGCGAGGATATGGGTGCAGATGCGGTCGAGGAAGAAGCGGTCGTGGGAGATCACCACGGCGCAGCCGGCGAAATCGGCGATGGCGTCCTCGAGGGCGCGCAGCGTCTCCACGTCGAGGTCGTTTGTCGGTTCGTCGAGCAGGAGCACGTTGCCCCCCTCCTTCAGGAGCTTCGCCATGTGCACCCGGTTCCGCTCGCCCCCGCCCTTGAAGTTGAAGGCCCCGCAATAGGCGCGGGAGTTCATCTCGGCGTCGCCCAGGTGAATGACTTCCGCGCCCCCGCTGATCGCCTCCCAGACCGTGTCGTCGGGGTCGAGCGCATCGCGGGTCTGGTCCACGTAGGCGAGCTTCACCGTGTCGCCGTACTCGATCGTCCCGGCGTCGGGCGCCTCCTGGCCGGTGAGCATCCGGAAGAGCGTCGTCTTGCCGGCCCCGTTGGGCCCGATCACGCCGACGATCCCGCCGGGCGGCAGCGAGAAGGAGAGATCCTCGATCAGGAGCTTGTCGCCGTGGGCCTTCCGGAGCCCCTCCACCTCGATCACCTTCGCGCCGAGGCGCGGGCCGTTCGGGATGACGATCTGCGCGCGGCCCACGCGCTCGCGCTCGGACTGGCCGGCGAGCTCCTCGTAGGCCTGGATGCGGGCCTTGGACTTGGCCTGCCGCGCCTTCTGGCCTTGCCGGATCCACTCGAGCTCGCGCGCGAGCGTCTTCTGCTTGGCCTTGTCCTCGCGCGCCTCCTGCTCGAGCCGCTTGGCCTTTTGCTCGAGCCA
>CAZPCU010000394.1:0-2498 GCA_964585075.1 uncultured Rhodobacterales bacterium | reverse complement strand
CGCCGCGCAGGATGATCATGTCGTCGCTGCGGCCCGTCACCTTTTCCATCCGCCGGAGCGAGCGCGCCGTGCCCGGCATCAGCCGGGTGAGATCGCGGGTGCGGTAGCGGATGATCGGGAAGGCTTCCTTCGTGAGCGAGGTGAAGACGAGCTCGCCCCTCTCCCCGTCGGGCAGCACCTCGCCCGTGGCCGGGTCGATCACTTCGGGGTAGAAATGATCCTCCCAGACATGCAGCCCGTCCTTCGTCTCGACGCATTCGTTGGCGACGCCGGGGCCGATGACCTCCGAGAGGCCGTAGATGTCCACCGCGTGCATGTCGAAGGCGTCCTCGATCTCGCGGCGCATCGCGTCGGTCCAGGGTTCGGCGCCGAAGATGCCGACCTTGAGGGGCGACTCGCGCGGGTCGAGGCCCTGCGCGGCATATTCGTCGATGATCGAGAGCGCATAGGAGGGGGTGACGGTGATGCCGTCGGCCCGGAAATCCTCGATGAGCCGCACCTGGCGCTGGGTCATGCCACCCGAGACGGGCACCGTCGTGAGCCCCAGCTTCTCGGCGCCGAGATGGATTCCGAGGCCCCCGGTGAAGAGGCCGTAGCCGTAGGCGTTGTGCAGCAGGTTGCCCGGCCGCAGGCCCGAGGCGCGCAGGCTGCGCGCCACGACCGTGCCCCAGACGTCGAGGTCGCCCTCGGTGTAGCCCACCACCGTGGGCTGCCCCGTCGTGCCCGAGGAGGCGTGGATGCGGATGACCTTCTCGCGCGGTACGGCGAACATGCCGAAGGGGTAGTTGTCGCGCAGGTCCGCCTTCACCGTGAAAGGGAACTTCGAAAGATCCGAGAGCGCCGTCAGGTCGTCAGGATGCACGCCCGCCTTGTCGAAGCTCTGCCGGTAGAAGGGCACGTTCTCGTAGGCGTGGGCGAGAGACCACTTCATGCGCTCGAGCTGCAGCGCCGCGATCTCGTCGCGCGAGGCGGTCTCGATCGGTTCGAGGTCTCCGGGCTTGGGCGAAAGGTCTTCCATCACACGGCCTCCAGAAGCAGCGAGATTCCCTGTCCGACGCCGATGCACATGGTGCAGACGGCGCGTTTCGCGCCCATCTCGCCCATGCTGATCGACGCGGTGAGCGCGAGCCGTGCGCCCGACATGCCCAGCGGATGGCCCAGCGCGATGGCGCCGCCGTTGGGGTTCACGTGCGCCGCGTCGTCGGGCAGGCCGAGCTCGCGCAGAACGGCGAGGGCCTGGCTCGCGAAGGCTTCGTTGAGCTCCACGAGGTCGATGTCGCCGATCGACAGCCCGTGCCGCTCCATCAGCTTCTTCGTCGCGGGGGCGGGCCCCATCCCCATGATGCGCGGGGGCACGCCGGCCGTCGCCATGCCGGCGATGCGCGCGCGGGGGGTGAGCCCGTATTTCTCCACCGCCGCGGCGGAGGCCACGATCAGCGCGGCGGCGCCGTCGTTCACGCCCGAGGCGTTGCCCGCCGTCACGCAGCCGTCCTCGCGGAAGGGGGCGTGAAGGCTCGCCAGTTTCTCGATCGACGTCTCGCGCGGATGCTCGTCGCGCGCGACCTCCACGGGCGGCCCCTTGCGCTGCGGCACCGCGACGGGCGTGATCTCGCGCGCCATCCGGCCCGACTCGATCGCGGCGAGGGCGCGGGTCTGCGAGCGCAGCGCGAAGGCGTCCTGGTCGTGGCGCGAGACGTTGAAGTCCGCCGCCACGTTCTCGGCCGTCTCCGGCATGGAGTCGACGCCGAAGCGCGCCTTCATCTCCGGGTTCACGAAGCGCCAGCCGATGGTCGTGTCGTGGATCTCGGCATGGCGCGAGAAGGCGCTTCCCGCCTTGGGCATGACGAAGGGCGCGCGGCTCATGCTCTCGACGCCGCCGGCGAGCACGACCTCGGCCTCGCCCAGCCGGACGGCGCGCGCGGCCATGCCCACCGCGTCGAGGCCCGAGCCGCAGAGCCGGTTGACGGTGGTGCCCGGCACCTCCTCTCCGAGCCCGGCCAGAAGGGCCGCCATGCGGGCCACGTTGCGGTTGTCCTCGCCGGCCTGGTTGGCGCAGCCCATGATGACCTCGTCCACCGACAGCCCGGGAAAGGGCGCGACGACCTCGCGGATGACATGGGCCAGCATGTCGTCGGGCCGCACCGACGAAAGCGCCCCGCCGAAGCGGCCGATGGGGGTGCGAAGCCCCTCGCAGAGATAGGCGTCGGTCATGTCTCCTCCTGGAAATGCTGCCCCTGGATCTGGCGGGAATGGCCGCGGAATTGCGCCACCTCGCGCCCGTCGGGCGCCGTCACGACCACGTCGTAGATGCCCGAGCGCCCGGCGCGGCTCACCTCGCGGCAGACCGCCGTGAGCCGTTCGCCCTTCCGTCCGGGCGACAGGAAGGTGACGACGTTCATCTGCGCCACGACGTTGGTGTTGTAGCTGTTGCAGGCGAAGGCGAAGGCGCTGTCGGCGAGCGTGAAGATGTAGCCGCCGTGGCAGATGTCGTGCCCGTT
>CAZPCU010000393.1:0-2503 GCA_964585075.1 uncultured Rhodobacterales bacterium | reverse complement strand
CAGCTCGAGGACGCCGCGCCCGGTGTCCAGAAGCGCCTTGTTCCCTGCGAAGCCGAGCCGGAAGCGGCGGTCGCCGCAGACCATCTCGCTCGCGAAGCCCATGGGCGTGTAGGCGCGCAGCATGACCTCGCCCACGTCCACGTCCTCGACGCCGGGCTCCACGGCCAGCGGCGCGCTCAGCCAGCGCGGCGCGCCGTCCACGAAGATCGCCACGCGCAGATCGGCCCGGAGGCGCGGCGGGATCTCCAGCTCGAAGGGCAGCGGCACCTGCGCGCCCCCGGTCGGCGCCCGCGAGAATCCCAGGCTTTCCTCGTTGAAGCCGCGGGCCTCCACCGCGATCTCGGCGTCGGGGGGCAGGGCGATTCGCGCCATGTAGGTCGCGGTGCCCTCGATCGCGCGGCGCTCCTCTGCCATGGCGGCGGGGACGAGCGCCGTCAGCGCGAGCGCGGTCGCGGCGAATAGGCGGGAAAGAAGCATCTGGGGTCTCCTTGCGTGGCGATGCGGGGCGGGGCCGTCGGGCGCGAGCCTCGCCGCATCCTGTAACGGGCGTGCGACCGCATCGCGGTCAGACGCCCACTTCGGGGCCGAGGCACTGCATCGGCTCGTCGCTCTCGCCGGCCTCGTAGAGCGGCACCGTCGTCTCGTCCTCGAAGATCGCGGTCAGCCCGCCGCCGGGCGCGCGGAAGAACTGCCAGCATTGCGGCCCGAGAAGGTCGTCCTCGTAGACGAAGCAGATGTAGCCGCGCGAATCCTCGTACCAGCGCCCCTCGATGCACTCGCCGTCCAGGAAGGACCAGACGACCTCGCGGTCGTCCTTGTATTCCTCCACGCCGTAGGCCCGCCCCGCCTGCCCGTAATAGAGCGTCTTGCCGCGGGTGTAGGCGTCGAACTCCTCGGCGCTCATGGGCTGCGCGGCGAGAAGCGGCGTGGCGGCGAGAAGGGCGGGGCCGGCGAGAAGGGAAAGGGCATGTCGCAACATGGGCGCAGACTGCCACGGCGGCGCGGCGTTGTTAACCGCTCTTCGCCCGCGGCGCCCCGGCGTCACGCATCTTTCGGGGAAAGCCGCCGGAGCATGTAGGCCACGCGCTTGCCGGGCAGAAGGTCGCCTTCGGCGACGGCGGCGAATCCCTCGCGCGCGTGGAAGGCGAGCGAGGGCGCGTTGGGCGGTGCCACGTTGACCTCGCAGGCGACGAGATCGCGCCCGCTCTTCCGCGCGGCGGCGTAGAGGCCCGCGTAGAGGCGCCGGGCGACGCCCCGGCCCCGCGCGGCGGGGTCGACGATCACCCGGTCGATGTAGACGAAGCGGGAATAGCGCGCGCGGAACCAGAGGAAGTTGCGGCTCTCGTAGTCCGCGCTCTCGTCGAAGGCGAGGAGGAACCCGCCGCCGTCGGGCAGGGCCAGGGCCGCGAAGGCCGCGGCGCACATCCCCGAAAGCTGCGCGGCGGTGAGCGGCGATGTTTCGGCCTCGTGGCGGCGGTTGAGCCGGAGCGCCGCCTCCATCAGCTCGGGGCCGGCATCGCGCAGGTCTGCGAGCGCCTCGGCGCTCGATCCGGGCGCGTCGTGCGCGCGCGCGCCGCCTGGCCGCGGCCCGGCCTTCCGGTCGCTCGTCATGGCGCCCCCTCCCTCGCCCCGCCTTCGGGGACCCGCGCAACATAGCGCGGCTGGCTCCGCCCTTCCATCCCGCCGCGGCAATGGTTAGGTGAGGGAAAACCCGGAAGTCTCCGCCCATGGCCTTTTTCAGCAAGCTCAAGGACCGCCTGTTCAAGTCCTCGTCGAAGATCGACGAGGGCCTCGAAGCGATCGTGGAGGAGGGCGGCGCCGTCGAGCCGGGCGAGCCCGAGCGGGAGCCCGAGCACCCGCCCCACCGCGAGCCCCGGCCGGAGCCCGAGCCGCGGCCGGTGCCCGAGCGCGAGCCGGAACCGGAGCGGGAGCCCGAACCGCAACCCGTCCCCGAGCCCGAACCGGAGCGCGAGCCCGAGCGCCCGCCCGAGTTTCCCGAGCCCGGGCCATTCCAGCCGCCCGAGCAGCCCCGGCCGTCGGATCCCGAGCCTGCCGTTCCGCCGCCCGAGCGCCCGCAGCCCGGCGATCCGGCCCCCGGCCCGCTGCCGGTGGAGATTCCCGGCGACGCGCCGGAGGAAGCGCCGCCCCGGGAAGACGAGGGCCGCGGCCTGCTCGGCCGGCTCTTCGGGCGGCGCGACGACAAGCCCGTCATGCGACGCACCCTCGACGACGAGATGCTGGAAAGCCTGGAAGAGCTCCTGATCTCCGCCGACATGGGCGTGGACACGGCGCTGCGGGTCACCGCGAACATGGCCGAAGGGCGTTTCGGACGGAAACTCTCGGTCGAGGAGATCAAGCAGCTTCTCGCGCAGGAGATCGCCCGCATCCTGGAACCCGTGGCCAGGCCCCTGCCGCTTTACCCCAAGCGCCCGCAGGTGGTGCTGGTGGTGGGCGTCAACGGCTCGGGCAAGACGACCACCATCGGCAAGCTCGCCAGCCAGTT
>CAZPCU010000392.1:0-2523 GCA_964585075.1 uncultured Rhodobacterales bacterium | reverse complement strand
CTTCGCCTGCGGCGAATTCACCCCCCGAGGGTACTTTCGGCAAGAGGAAGAACCGGGGCGCGGCAAGCTCGACGAAGCGCCGCGCCGGAAACGAGGGAAGCGAGCGGATGTCCGCACTGAAGATCAAGAAGGGGTCGAGCAAGCATTCGGCCTACAACCTGCGCCCGACCTTCTCGGACGTGCAGGAGACGCACACGCTCGCGGTGCTGGTGGACAACGAGCCCGGGGTGCTCGCGCGGGTGATCGGCCTCTTCTCGGGGCGCGGCTACAACATCGAGAGCCTCACCGTGGCGGAGGTGGACCACACGGGCCACCTGTCGCGCATCACCATCGTGACGACCGGAACGCCGCAGGTGATCGAGCAGATCAAGGCCCAGCTCGGGCGGATCGTGCCCGTCCACGAGGTGCACGACCTGACGGTGGAGGGCCGCGCGGTGGAGCGCGAGCTCGCCCTCTTCAAGGTGGCCGGCCAGGGCGACAAGCGGGTGGAGGCGCTGCGGCTGGCCGACATCTTCCGCGCCAATGTCGTGGACAGCACGCTGGAGAGCTTCATCTTCCAGCTCACCGGCACCTCCGAGAAGATCGACGCCTTCGCCGAGCTGATGCGCCCGCTCGGCCTCGTGGAGATGGCGCGCACCGGCATCGCGGCGCTATCGCGCGGCACGGAGTGAGCGGTTTCCGATAGGCGGCGCATGTCGCCTTGGGGAAAACCGGGTCGCGGACAGGCGCGCGGGCGGTGACGGCGGCCCTATCCTCGCGTCAGTCGCGAGGAGGACCGCCGCCCATGAAGAGCCCCGTCACCGATCTTTCCGCCGTGCGCAGACCGCTGGCCGAGGCGCAGGGCCTGCCGAACGCCCACTACACCGATCCCGCCGTCCATGCCGAGGAGCGCGACGCGCTTCTCTTCGCGCAATGGGCGGGGCTCGCCGTCGCCGCCGACGTGCCGGAACCCGGCGACGCGGTACCGATGGACTTCCTCGGCATGCCGCTCCTGCTCCTCCGCGACCGGGAGGGGCAGGTCCGGGTCTTTCTGAACACCTGCCGGCACCGGGGGATGATCCTCGTCGAGAGCCCGCGCAAGATCGAGGGCGCGATCCGCTGCCCCTACCATTCCTGGTGCTACGCCACCGACGGCCGGCTCGTGGCCACGCCCCATGTGGGCGGGCCCGGCCACAACACCCATGACGCGATCCGGCGGGACGAGCTCGGCCTCGTCGAGCTGCGCAGCCATGTCCGGTTCGACGTGGTCTGGATCAACGTCTCGGGCGACGCGCCGCCCTTCGAGGAGGCCCATGCGGCGCTTCTGGATCGCTGGCGCGAGTTCGACCGGCCGATCCATCACGGCGGCCCCGACAGCCGCTGGCAGCTTGCCGTGAACGCCAACTGGAAGCTTGCGGTGGAGAATTACTGCGAGAGCTACCACCTGCCCTGGGTGCATCCCGGGCTCAACAGCTACTCGCGGCTCGAGGATCACTACCACATCGAGGCGCCGGGCCGCTTCTCCGGCCAGGGCACCGAGGTCTACCGCCAGATCACCAACGAGAACGGGCAGGTCTTCCCCGATTTCGAGGGGCTCTCGCGCAAGTGGGACACGGCGGCGGAATACATCGCGGTCTATCCCAACGTCCTCCTGGGCGTGCACCGCGACCACGCCTTCGCGATCGTGCTCGTCCCGGAGGGGCAGGAGCGCACCGTGGAGCACGTCCACCTCTACTACACCCGCCCCGACACGGACGAGGGGCTGCGGATGCGCAATGTCCAGCTCTGGAAGACGGTCTTCGAGGAGGATGTCTTCGTGGTCGAGGGGATGCAGCGCGGCCGCCACGCGGCGGGCTTCGACGGCGGCCGCTTCTCGCCTGCGATGGACGGGCCGACCCACTGCTTCCACGACTGGGTGGCGGCGCAGATGCAGGCGCACCGGGCGCAGGCGCGCGCCGCGGAATGAGCCGGGGGCTTCACGAGGCGCTGCTCGACGCCCATGCGCAGGCCGACCGCGCGCGGCTCGTCGATCTCTATGCCGCGGCGGCCGACCGGCAGAACGACACCGACGCGGCCTGCTTCTTCCTGACCCATGCCTATGTCTATGCGCTCGAGACGGGCCACCCCGCGGCCGGGGTCCTGCACGGCCGGCTCAAGGCCGAGGGGCGCGAGGCCTAGACCGGCTGCGCCTCGGCTTCCTCGGCCTCCGCCGCGCCGGCCGCGACCACCAGGCGGTAGAGATGCCAGGTCGCGTGGCCGAGAAGCGGGAGCACGAGAAAGAGGCCGAGGAATCCCGGCACCAGCGCAAGAAAGGTGACGACCGCGATGAAGAGCGCCCAGCCCAGCATCGGGCCGGGGCTGCCCGTCACGGTCTGGACGCTCGCGATCATGGCGGTGACGAAATCCACCTCGCGGTCGAGAAGAAGCGGGAGCGCGATCACCGTCACGGCGTAGAGCAGCAGCGCGAAGGCCGCGCCCACCGCGATCTCCACCCCGATCATCGAGACGCCTTCCGGCGTCATGTAGACCTCGTAGGAGGTGGAG
>CAZPCU010000391.1:0-2525 GCA_964585075.1 uncultured Rhodobacterales bacterium | reverse complement strand
CGTCGCGCGACAGGATGAAACTGATCGCCTCGATGATGTTCGGCTCATCCTCGATGACGAGGACATGCTTCTCCATCCGTTGGCCTCCTCCCGCGCCGTCACTGCGGCGCCCTTGCGTTTTTCCGTCGAGTAAACACCACCCGCGCGAGGCAAGTCAAAAGCCCTCTGCAAGGATGGAGGGCTCGCGCCGCCCGCTGCAGCCGCCGCGCGGGCAGATCCGGCAACTGACGCCGACCGGCAGGGCCGGCGCGTCGCCCGGCGCGGGCGGCTCGGCGGGCAGGATCAGCATCGTCGCCTCGAAGAGACCGGGGCGATCGAAGCCGCCCGGAGAGACCGGCCGGGCCACGGCGAGGCCGCGGAAATGGCGCGTCTCCGGCCCGGCTTGCGCCATGAGACGCGCGACCGGCTGCGCGGGCCGCGTCAGGGCCTCGAAGAGCGGCCAGTAGGGACATCCTGCGCCGAAGCGCGGCAAGGGAAAGTCGGCGCGCGGCTTTCGGAAGGTGAGCGTGCCGGCCCCGTCGCAGATCACGAGGCCCGGCGGTTCGGGCACGAGATCCGGGGGCAGTTGCGCCAGGCGGCGCATCGCGGCGGCGAGATCTGCCCCCGTGGCCCGGGAGAGCGCAGCCGGGTCGGGCCCGTCGCGCTCCAGCACCCGCGCGACCTCGGCGAGCGGCATGGCCGCCGCATCCGCCCGGTAGCGTTCGAGCAGCCGGCGGGCCAGCGCGCGCGCCGTCGCCGAGACCGGCGCGCCCTCTCCCTTGACGAGCGCCTCGACGTCCGCGTCGGCCGTCTCGAGCTCGGGGAAGTGGTAGGCGCGGCCGGCGAAGAACGCTTCGAGCTCTTCCTGCGGCGAGGTGAGGTTGGCCCCGTCGTCGCCGGCGGCGTCGAGGTAGTTCACGAGCCCCTGCACCGCGCCGGCGAGGCGCCGGCTGTCCTCGTTCAGATTGCGGTGGAACCTGTCCTGCCACTCGGGTTCGAGCTCGCCCGTCTCGTCCAGGATCGCGGCGGTGGAGCGGATCGCCGTCACGGTGGAGAGAACCTCGTGCATGGAGGCGGCGAGATGCGGGTCGTGGGTGAGCCGATCGGAGAGCGTCTCGACGGTGCGTTCGAGCGCGTCGATGCGGCGCCGCGCGTCCACCAGGAGCTCCGCCCAGCCGGGAAACCGCCCCGCGAACTCCTCCGCCCGGTCGAGCTCGGCCCGGTGCCCCGCCCGCCGCGCCGCGGCCTCGCGCAGCCCGGCCACGAGCGCGGCCTCCGCGCCCTCGCTAAGAAGGGAGGGCTGCACGCCCAGGGCCTCCGCGATGGCGAGCAGGAGCTTGCCGCCGATTCTCCGCCGGTTGTGCTCGATGAGGTTGAGATAGCTGGCCGAGATCCCGGCGCGGCGGGCCAGTTCCGCCTGCTTGAGGCCCGCCATCACCCGCCGCTCGCGGATCCGGCTGCCGGTCAGGGTCTCGCGTGCCATCGGCCAAATCCTCCGGGATTCAATGGGTTTCTGCGCCGCCGAACAAATGTATTTACAGCCCTCGCCGCCGGGCTGTGTAATTCTTTACACAAAAATTCATTCGTTCAAGTGAGTTGTTGCGACATTTTCTTTCCTTGAGCGATATTGGCTTTGCACAGCTGTGCCCCGCGCCCGCGGGAAAGAGGAGTCCCGGGCGCACTCATGAACTGGGAGGATGACATGTCCAAGACCAACCTCACGCGCCGCGGCGTGCTCAAGTCCAGCGCGGTCGCCGGCGCAGGACTCGCGGTGCCGACCATCTTCACGGCGAGCTCGGCGCACGCCTACACGAACGAGCCCACCGGCGACACGGTGACGCTGGGCTTCAACGTGCCCCAGAGCGGCCCCTACGCCGACGAGGGCGCGGACGAGCTGCGCGCCTACGAACTGGCCGTGGAGCATCTGAACGGCGAAGGCGACGGCGGGATGCTGAACACCTTCACCTACAAGGACGGCACCAAGACCCAGCTCTCGGGCAACGGCATCCTCGGCAAGAAGGTTGAATACGTCACCGGCGACACGCAGACGAAGTCGGACGCGGCGCGCGCCTCGGCGCGCTCGATGATCGAGAAGGACGGCGCGGTGATGATCACCGGCGGCTCCTCCTCGGGCGTCGCTGTGGCGGTGCAGGCGCTCTGCCAGGAGGCGGGCGTGATCTTCATGTCGGGTCTCACCCACTCCAACGACACCACCGGCAAGGACCGGCGCGCCAACGGCTTCCGCCACTTCTTCAACTCCTACATGTCGGGCGCTGCGCTCGCGCCGGTGCTGGCCAACGCCTACGGCACCGACCGCAAGGCCTATCACCTGACGGCCGACTACAACTGGGGCTACACCACCGAGCAGGCGATCAAGGAAAGCAGCGAGGCGATCGGCTGGGAGACCGTGAACGCGGTGAAGACCCCGCTCGGCGCGGGAGACTTCTCGGCCTACATCACCCCGGTCCTGCAGTCCGGCGCGGACGTGCTGGTGCTGAACCACTACGGTGGCGACATGGTGAACTCGCTCACCAACGCCGTGCAGT
>CAZPCU010000390.1:0-2526 GCA_964585075.1 uncultured Rhodobacterales bacterium | reverse complement strand
GTGGAGGACATCGGCCTCGCCGATCCGCAGGCGCAGGCGGTCTGCCTGCAGGGGTGGGAGACCTACGAGCGCCTCGGCAGCCCCGAGGGGGAACTGGCGCTCGCACAGGCGGTGCTCTACCTCGCCCTCGCGCCCAAGTCGAACGCGGCCTACACCGCCTACAAGGCCGCCCGCCGCGCCGCGAAATCCACCGGCTCGGCGCCGCCGCCGAAACATATCCTGAACGCGCCCACCAAGCTCATGCGCGATCAGGGCTACGGGGCGGGCTACGCCTACGATCATGACGCCGAGGATGCCTTCTCGGGGCAGGACTACTTCCCCGACGGCATGGCGCGGGAGGCGTTCTACGCCCCCGTGGAGCGCGGTTTCGAGCGCGAGCTTCGCAAGCGCCTCGACTGGTTCGAGCGTCAGCGCGCCAGGCGTGCGGGCGAGCCGTGAGCGCGCGCGAGGCCGGCGCGCCCGGGCGCTTGACAAGGGCCGGCCGGCACGCGACAGACCGGCCATGACGCTGACCCTCTTGCAGGTCGCGCTCGGCGGCGCGCTGGGAGCCGCGGCGCGGTATCTCACCTTTCTCGGCGCGAACCGTCTGCTCGGGCCCGGCTTTCCCTGGGGCACGCTCGTGGTGAACATCCTGGGCTCCTTCCTGATGGGCGTGCTCGTGGTGGCGCTGGCGAACCTCTCGGCCAACCGGCTGGCCCCCTTCCTGGTGACGGGCCTGCTCGGCGGCTTCACGACCTTCTCGGCCTTCTCCCTCGACGCGCTCACGCTCTGGGAGCGCGGCGCGGCGAGCGCGGCGGCGGCCTATGTCGCGGGCTCGGTGCTTCTCTCCCTCGCCGCCATCTTGGCCGGGCTCTGGGCCGCGCGGGGGCTCTTCGCGTGAGCGGGGTTCAGCACATCACCGTGGCGCCCGGCGACGCCGAGCAGCGCCTCGACCGGTGGCTTCGCCGCCACTTCCCGCAGGTGACGCAAGGCCGCATCGAGAAGATGTGCCGCAAGGGCGAGCTGCGGGTGGACGGCGCGCGGGTGAAGGCCGCCACGCGCCTCGCCGCGGGCCAGAGCGTGCGCGTCCCGCCGCTGCCGGATCCGGCCGCCCCCCCGCCTGCGCCCGCACCCGCCATCCCGGAGGCGGACGCGCGGATGATCCGCGAGGCGGTGATCTGGCGCGACGAGCACATCCTCGCGCTCAACAAGCCGCCGGGCCTCGCCGTGCAGGGTGGCAGCGGGCAGCGCCGCCACGTGGACGCGCTGGCAGAGGCGCTGCGCTTCGACGCCGGGGAGAAGCCGCGCCTCGTCCACCGGCTGGACCGGGACACCTCGGGCGTGCTGCTGATGGCGCGCAGCCGGGCCGTGGCGTCGGGTCTCACCGCGGCCTTCCGCGCCCGCGAGACGCGCAAGATCTACTGGGCGGCGGTGGCGGGGGTGCCGCAGCCGCGCATGGGCACCATCTCCTACGGGCTCGTGAAGGCGCCCGGGCACGGCGCGAAGGGCGAGGGCGAGAAGATGCGCTGCGTCCATCCCCGCGACGTCGACGCCACGCCGGGCGCCAGGCGCGCCACGACGGACTACGCGGTTATCGAGGCGCTCGCCAGGCGGGCGGCCTGGGTGGCGCTCGTTCCCGTCACGGGGCGGACCCATCAGCTTCGCGCGCACATGGCCGAGCTCGGCCACCCGATCGTGGGCGACGGCAAGTATGGCGGCGGCGGGCAGGAGAACCTCGGCGACGGGTGGGGCGCGCAGCTCGGCGGCGAGATCAGCCGCAAGCTGCACCTGCACGCGCGCTCCATCGCCTTCGCCCATCCGGTGACGGGGCGGCGGGTCACGATCGTGGCGCGGCTGCCGGACCACATGCGCCGCACATGGTCCATGCTCGGCTGGTCCGAGGCGGATGCGCCCGCCGACCCCTTCGAGGAGTCGGCATGAGCGCCCCGCTTCGCCTTGTCGTCTTCGACGTGGACGGCACACTGGTGGACAGCCAGGCGGGCATCCTCTCCGCCATGGGCGCCGCCTTCGGCCGGGCCGGGCTGCCCGCGCCGCCGCGGGAGGCGGTGCTCGGGATCGTGGGGCTGTCGCTCGAGGTGGCGATGGCGCGGCTCGTGCCCGATACCGGGCCGGAGGATCACAGGCGGCTCGCCGGCTGGTACCGCGAGGCCTATGCCGGCCAGCGCGCGCGAGAGGACGTGGCCATGACGTCGCCCCTCTATCCCGGCGCGCGGCAGGCGCTCGAGGCGCTTCACCGGGAGCCGTCCACCCTTCTCGGGGTGGCGACGGGAAAGTCGGCGCGCGGGCTCGACGTGCTCTTCGAGGCCCATGGCCTCGCGCCCTTCTTCGTCACGCGGCAGGTGGCGGACCACCACCCCTCCAAGCCCCATCCCGCGATGCTTCGGGCCGCGCTCGCGGAGACAGGCGTCGATCCGCGCGACGCGGTCATGGTGGGCGACACGGAGTACGACATGGAAATGGCGCGCGCCGCGGGGGTTCGCGCGATCGGCGTGGGCTGGGGCTATCATGCACCGGACCGGCTTTCCC
>CAZPCU010000389.1:0-2527 GCA_964585075.1 uncultured Rhodobacterales bacterium | reverse complement strand
CCGCGGCGCCAGGCTCGACATCTCCAAGTGGAAGCGGCCCAGCCCCGAGACGATCCCCTCTCACGCCAAGGCGGCGGGGCTCTACATGATCTGCACCATGTCGAAGCACGCCGCCGAGGCGAAGGGCTGCGCCGACGCGATGATGTTCGACTACCGCGGCTACGTGGCCGAGGCCACCGGTGCCAACATCTTCTTCGTCAGGGACGGCGAGGTCCACACGCCCCTGCCCGACTGCTTCCTGAACGGCATCACCCGACAGACCGTCGTCAGGATGCTGGAGGAGCGGCAGGTGAAGGTCCACGAGCGGCACATCGAGCCGGGGGAACTGGAAGGCTTCCAGCAGTGCTGGCTGACGGGCACGGCGGCCGAGGTCACGCCCGTGGGCCAGATCGGCGATTACGGCTTCGAGGTGGGCGCGCTCACGCGGGAGATCTCGGACGCCTACGAGAAGCTGGTGCGCAGCTGAATGCCGGCGCGATGGCTGCGCCGAGGCGGCACTGCGGCGCGCCGCGGCGAGTCTGCGGCGGCCCTTGGCCAAACGGCCTGAAATGAACCCGACGCACTCATCATTTGGTCAGAATTTCCGGACAATCTGGAGCCCGTATCCGCAACGGTTGCGATACAGTGTTCAAGGATGAGTGTTCACGCGCCACGGCGCCACCTGGGTCGGGCGGCCGGTCAACGGACCGGCCGCTTCGGCGCGGGCTGAACGCATGATCACGGCTCCGCGAGGCCCCGCTTGCCGCGTCTTCAGCCCGGCGTCATGCCCCGCAGCCTCTCGGAGCGACGGCGCAGGATCTCCACCGTCGTCAGGAGCGCGATGGAAATGCCGACGAGGATCGTCGCCACCGCAAGGATCGTGGGCGAGATCTGCTCGCGGAGCCCCGTGAACATCTGCCAGGGCAGTGTCTGCTGGTTCGCGGAGCCCACGAAGAGCACCACGACCACTTCGTCGAAGCTTGTGATGAACGCGAAGAGCCCGCCGGAGATCACGCCCGGCAGGATGAGCGGCATCTGCACCCGCATGAAGGTCGTTACCGGGTTCGCCCCGAGATTGGCCGCCGCGCGGGTGAGCGACCGGTCGAAGCCCACCAGCGTCGCGGTCACGGTGATGATGACGAACGGGATGCCCAGGGCGGCATGCGCGAGCACGACGCCGAGATAGGTGCCCTGCAGCCCGATCCGCGAGTAGAAGAAATACATCCCCGCCGCCGAAATGATGAGCGGCACGATCATCGGCGAGATCAGGATCGCCATGATCGCCTGGCGGAACGGCACATGCTCCGACGACAGGCCGATCGCGGCCAGCGTGCCGAAGCTCACCGCCAGCAGCGTCGCGACCGGCGCGATGAGCAAGGAGTTACGCAGCGCCTGCTGCCAGTCGGCGGATGTGAAGAAGTCCTGGTAGTGCTTCAGGCTGTAGCCCGCCGGGTCGAAGGAGAGCATCTCGGGCGTGAAGGTGAAGAAGTTCTCGGCGTTGAAGCTGAGCGGCATCACCACGAGGATCGGCGTGATGAGGAACACGAACACCGCGCCGCAGATCACCCGGAAGGTATAGTGCCAGAGCACCTGCCCCGAGGTCAGGTAGGGCGGCAGGAACATGCGGTAGCGCCCGCGCCCGATCCAGTAGATGAACCAGCCGATGAACCAGCCGAAGAGCAGCCCCACCACCGCGCCCGGCAGGCCGCCGATGGCGAAGCCTCCCGCGGCGAAGAGGGCGACGAGCCCCCAGCGGAAGCTGCGTTCCTGCTCGGTGCCCGCCAGGGCGAGCGCGGCGTAGGCCAGCGCGGCGCAGATCGCGGCCCCGGCAACGATGCCGAGAAGGGTGGAGCCCTGCGCGGTGCCGACGAAAAGGCCGAAGAACGCACCCGCCGCGGCCACGACCGGCAGCGTGAAGGAGAAGGGCAGGGTCTTGGTCCCGGTGATGACGACCGCTTCGGACATCTGTCAGCCCCCCAGCTTCACGTTGTCGATGCCGACGATCTTGTCGTAGGCCCAGTAGAGCACCAGCACCACCACCAGCAGGATCGACCCGAGCGCGGCCGCGAGGCCCCAGTTGAGCGAACTCGAGATGTGGTAGGCGATCCGGTTCGAGATGAACGTGCCCGTGGTGCCGCCCACGATCTCGGGCGTGATGTAGTAGCCGATGGCGAGGATGAAGACGAGGATGCTCCCCGCCCCGATGCCCGGAACGGTCTGCGGGAAATAGACCCGCCAGAAGGCCGTCCAGTTGGTCGCGCCCAGCGATTTGGCGGCGCGCAGGTAACTGGGCGGGATGGTCTGCATCACCGAGTAGAGCGGCAGGATCATGAAGGGCAGCAGGATGTGCGTCATCGCCACGATCGTGCCGAACTGGTTGTTGATCATGGTCAGGCGCGCATCGTCGGCCACGAGGCCTATCCAGACCAGCGTGTCGTTGATGACGCCCTGCTGCTGCAACAGCACCTTCCAGGCGGATGTTCGCACCAGAAGCGAGGTCCAGAACGGCAGCAGCACGAGGATCAGCAGCAGGTTGGCCGTGCGCAGC
>CAZPCU010000388.1:0-2548 GCA_964585075.1 uncultured Rhodobacterales bacterium | reverse complement strand
GTTCTCCACCGGGGCGATCCTGGCCGTGGTGCGCCTCGCAGACCGTCGCGGGCCGCGCGCCCGCGCGGCGTCGGTCATCTGGTCCATGCCCCTTCTGGGCGCGGGGCTCTGGGGCTACGTGGCGACCCTGGACGCGACGGGCCACGCCGCCGTCTACGGCGCCTTCCTTTCGGCGCTCGCGATCTGGGGCTGGATCGAGCTTGCCTTCCTCACCGGCCAGATCACCGGCCCGATGGCGCGGCCCTGCCCGCCCGGCGTGCCGGAGGGGGAGCGTTTCATCCGCGCCTGGGGCACCATCGCCTATCACGAGATGCTGCTCGCGGGGATGCTGATCGCCATGGCGCTCTGGGGCTGGGGCGCGGCCAATCTCTTCGGTCTCTGGACCTTCGCGATGCTCTTCGCCGCGCGGATCTCGGCCAAGCTCAACCTGTTCTACGGCGTGCCCAAGATCAACGTGGAGTTCATCCCCGAGGCGCTCGCGCATCTGCCGAGCCATTTCCGCACCGGGCGGATCAACCGGCTCTTCCCGCTTTCCGTCTCGCTGCTCACCGCCGCCACGGCCTGCTGGGCGGAGCGGCTCATCGCCGCCGACACGCCCGCCGCGGTGGTCGGCTTCTCGCTGCTCGCCGCGATCACCGCGCTGGCGCTCCTCGAGCACTGGCTCATGGTGATCCCCTGGCAGGACGCGAAGCTCTGGCGCTGGATGCTTCCCGAGCGCCCCACAACACAGAAGACCTACGGACCGGAGGACGCTCATGGACTTTGACGCGCTGTTCGCGACGCAGCTCGACGCCCTGAAGGAAGAGGGCAACTACCGCCGCTTCGCCGAGCTCGAACGCCAGTGCGGGGGCTTCCCGCGCGCACGCTGCCATGACGCCGACGCTCCGGACGAGGTGACGGTCTGGTGCTCCAACGACTACCTGGGCATGGGCCAGCACCCCGTCGTGACCCGGCGCATGAAGGAGGTGATCGACGGCTGCGGCGCGGGCGCGGGCGGCACGCGCAACATCTCGGGCACCAACCACCACCACGTCGCGCTGGAGCGCGAGCTCGCGGACCTTCACGGCAAGGAATCGGCGCTGCTGTTCACCTCCGGCTACGTCTCCAACTGGGCGGCGCTGTCCACCCTGGGCGCGCGGCTCCCGGACGCGGTGATCCTCTCGGACGCGCTCAACCACGCGAGCATGATCGAGGGCATCCGGCATTCGCGCGCCAGCAAGGTGATCTGGAAGCACAACGACCCCGAGGATCTCGACCGGAAGCTCGCCGCGCTTCCCGCCAACGCGCCGAAGATCGTGGCCTTCGAGTCGGTCTACTCGATGGACGGCGACATCTGCCCGATGGACGAGATCGTCGAGGTCGCCGAGAAGCACGGCGCCATGACCTATCTCGACGAGGTGCACGCCGTGGGCCTTTACGGCCCGCGCGGCGGCGGCGTGTCGGAGGAACGGGGCCTCGCCCACCGCATCACGCTCATCGAGGGAACGCTCGGCAAGGCCTACGGCGTCATGGGCGGCTACATCACCGGCTCCGCGGCGCTCTGCGACTTCGTGCGGAGCTTCGCCAGCGGCTTCATCTTCACCACGGCGCTGCCGCCGGCGGTGGCCGCGGCCGCGCAGGCCTCGATCGCCTATCTCAAGGAGTCCGATGCCGAGCGGCAGGCGCAGCGGCGCAACGTGGCGCGGCTCCGGGCCGGGCTGGATCGGGCGGGCATCCCTCACCTGCCGAACCCGAGCCACATCATCCCGGTGATGATCAAGGACCCCGTGAAATGCCGCGTGCTCGCCGACATCCTGATGCGCGACTACGGGATCTACGTGCAGCCGATCAATTATCCCACGGTCCCGAAGGGCACCGAGCGGCTGCGCTTCACGCCCTCGCCGTGGCACACGGACGCCGACATCGACCACCTGCTGGGCGCGCTCACCGTGCTCTGGAAGCAGTGCGCGCTCGCCCACGCGGTGGCGTGAGGGTTCAGGGAAGGCGGAGAAGCGCGTCGCGGAGAAGTTCCGCGCCGAGCCGCGAGTCGAACCCTTCGGTCACGCGCGCAAGACCCGCGGCGGCGAGGCTCCGGGCGAGCGCCGGATCGTCGGCGAGCCGCGCGATGGCGTCGGCCAGCGCCTCGGGCGCCCTGGGCGGCACGAGAAGGCCGTCCGCGCCGTCGGTGACAAGCTCCCGAACCCCGCCGGCATCCGTGCCGATCACCGGGACGCCGGCCGCCATCGCCTCCATGTAGGCCACTCCCAGTGGCTCGTGGAAGCTCGCCAGCACGAAGACATGCGCCTCCCATAGCCGGCGCTTCACCTCGCCTTCGTCCACCGCGCCGAGCAGTTTGGCGCAGTCGCCGAGCCCGAGCTCCTCGATCCGCGTCTCGAGCAGCTTGCGGTAGCCGCTGCCGCCCTCGTCGTCTTCCCCGGCGATGGCGAGGTCCACGTCCCGCCCGGCATCGCGGAGAAGCCGCACCGCCTGAAGCAGGTGCTGATGTCCCTTCACGATGTTGAGTCGCCCGCAGGCGAAGACGCGAAGCGGCTCATCGGGCGGGGGCGGC
>CAZPCU010000387.1:0-2559 GCA_964585075.1 uncultured Rhodobacterales bacterium | reverse complement strand
CCTCCCTCCTGAATTCGGTTGCGGTGTTAACGGTTGAATTTGTAACTAACAAGGGTCGGGAGGGCGCGATGGACGGAAAAGACGAGTTCGATCTGCAGGATTTCCTGCCCTACCTTCTCAACCAGGCCGCGGAGGAGGCGAGCCTCGCCTTCCAGCGCCATTACAAGGCGCGCTACGGCATGCTGCGCACGGAGTGGCGCGTGCTCTTCCATCTCGGGATCTACGGACGGATGACCGCGGGGGAAATCGGCGCGCGGGCGCGCATGCACAAGACCAAGATCAGCCGCGCGGTGACGCGGCTCGAGGAGCGCCGCTTCCTCACCAGGCGGCGTGACGCCGAGGACCGCCGGCGCGAGGTGCTGGAGCTCACGGCCTCCGGGCGCGCGGCCTATCGCGATCTCCGCGCGGTCGCCCGGGACTACGACACCGCCCTCGCCGCGCGCTTCGAGCCGGAAGACGTGGAACGGCTGCGCCGCATGCTGCGCAGCCTCGCCGACGGCGATCGCGCCGACGGCTGAGCCGCGCTCAGTGAACCCGCGACCCGACGGCAGACGCCAGCGCGGGGCTTTTCATCCCGCGCTCCGCCGCGCCCTTTTCCTGGTCCCGCGCCCGCTGGAGCCGGGCCCAGAGCCGCCCCGCCGTGGCGGAGAGCGCATGGGTGCCGCGCCCGCCGGTCATCACCAGCGTGCCGGGGCAGGCGGCGCGCAGCCGGCCGACGAGCTCCGCCATCCGCGCCTCGGCGAGGCCCGCGAGCACCCGGCTCCCGGCCAGCAGAACCGGTGCGCCCGGGGCCGCCCGCGCCGCGGCCTCGATCTCGTCCGGCTCGCCGTCGAGCATCAGGCTCACCGACCAGCCGGAGGCGCGCAGGAGATCGGCCTTGATCACCGCGCCCAGGAAATGCGGGTTTCCCGGCAGGTTGGCCACGATCGCGTGGCCCACGGGGCGCACCGGGTCCACCGCCTGCGGCGCCTGCCACAGGAGCGACTGGAACCGTCCCAGGGCGACGGTCACCTCCGACATCGACCAGCGGTCGGCCATCCACCCGTCCCCCAGCGCGCGCGCCACGGCCTCGTAGGCCACCGCGCGCCCCGAGGGCGTCACGAGGGCCGGCGCGAGCCTCTCGGCGAGACCTCCGTCATTGCCGGGAGAGACCAGCGCGGCCGCGATCGCCTCCGCCTCGTCCGGGGCCATGGCCGGCGCGGCGCCCCGCTGCGCGAGCCCGTCGGTGACCAGCGCCAGCGCCGTGGTCCAGTCGCGCGCGTCGCGTGGCGGGGCGCTGCCGAGCACCATCGCCAGGGGCGAGAGCGCGAGGTCGCCGGGCGTCTGGAAGAGCTGCATGTGCCAGCCGGCGAAGGCGCGCTCCGCGACCGGGGCGTTCTCGAGAAGCGTCACCTCGGCATGGCGCGCGTCGCGGCGCAGGCGCGCCATGAGATCGTCGAGGGCGTCCGCGGGGCCTTCCAGCCACTGCTGGTAGCCCACCCCCGCGGAGACCAGGGCGCCGGTGATGCCATGCTCCGCGTTGAAGCTGGCCGCGCCCTCCACCAGTGCGCCGATCTCGGCCGCGTCGAGCGGCCGGGTGGCGCGGCTGCGGTAGCAGAGACGGCGCAGATCGTCCGGGCCCGACTGGAACACTGGCATGGCGCGCGCCCTCCGCATGGCGGCGGGCCGACGGCCCGCCCGGCAATTCCGCGATGGCGCCGCGCGTTTGGCGCGGACGACGCCGCCGCCGCGGGCGCCCGGCCATCCCCCTCAATATGATCTGACAGTCATGAATGTCTAGAAAAATTTACACCACCGGACCGAGCCGCCGCGGCGCAGGCGTCAGAAATCCACCGTCACGCCCGGCAGGTTCAGCGCGCGCAGCAGGTCTCGCAGCTCCTGCCGTGCGGCGATGTTGGACAGGCTGAACTGCGTCACGCCGACATCCGGCAGGTCGAGAAGCGTGAGGCCCCGCGGGAAAAGCTCGCGGAACACCACGCGCTCGTGGAACCCCGGCGCGGTGCGGAACCCGATCCGCCGCGCGAGCGCGGTGAGCGCGCTCTCCATCTTCGCCTTGTTGACCATCGCCTGCGCGCCCAGGCGGTTGCGGATCACCAGCCAGTCGAGCGCCGGGAGCCCGGCCTGCGCCCGCAGCTGCCGCGCCGACCAGACCATCTCGGAATAGACCGAGGGGCCGAGGATCTTCTGGCCGTCGTGATCGATCCGCGCCAGCAGGTCGAAATCCACGAAACTGTCGTTGAGCGGCGTGATGAGCGTGTCGGCCAGCGAGTGGGCGAGCTGGCTGAGCCGCGTGTGCGAGCCCGGGCAGTCGATCACGAGGAAGTCGCAGCTTCCCTCGAGCGAGGCCACGGCTGTGGACAGGCTGCGGTCGTGCGGGTTCTCGTCCGGCTCAAGCGTGGCCGGGTCGATCTTCGGAAGCTCCTGGAAGCGCGGGCTCGGAAGATGCGAGAGCCCTTCGGAGGCAAGGTAGCGCTGCCGGTTCGAGAGATAGCGTCCGAGGCTTTGCTGCCTCAGGTCGAGATCGAGCGCGCCCACGCGGTGGCCGCAGCGCGCGAGGCC
>CAZPCU010000386.1:0-2564 GCA_964585075.1 uncultured Rhodobacterales bacterium | reverse complement strand
ACGATCCGGCTGCTCACGCGGCTGGGCTGCGAGGTCGTGATCGCCGAGGGCGCGGGCTGCTGCGGGGCGCTCACCCATCACATGGGCAAGACCGCGGAAAGCCACGCCAGCGCCGCCGCCAACATCCGCGCCTGGGCGCGGGAGATGGATGGCGAGGGGCTCGACGCCATCGTCATCAACACCTCCGGGTGCGGCACGACGGTGAAGGATTACGGCCACATGTTCGCGGGCCACGCGCTGGCCCAGGATGCGGAGCGGGTGGCGGCGAGGGCGCGCGACGTCAGCGAACTCGTCTCCGAGCTCGGGCCGCCCGACACGCCGAAGCAGGAACTGCGGGTCGCCTATCACGCGGCCTGCTCGCTTCAGCACGGCCAGCAGGTGAAGGCGGCGCCCAAGACATTGCTGAAGCGCGCGGGTTTCGAGGTGGTGGAACCGGCCGACAGCCATCTCTGCTGCGGCTCGGCGGGCACCTACAACCTGATGCAGCCCGAGATCTCCGCCCAGCTCAAGGCGCGCAAGGTCCGCACGCTGGAGGCGCGCGCGCCGGACGTGATCGCCACCGGCAATATCGGCTGCATGATGCAGATCGGCGGCGGCACGGAGATCCCTGTCGTCCACACGGTGGAACTCCTGGACTGGGCGACCGGCGGCCCCTGCCCGCCTCTGTTGCGGAAACGCAGCGTTTCCGGACGGGACGGCGCGCTGCCGTAGTTTCGCCTCAACTTTTCTCTATTCGGGTCGGGTTGCTCCGCACAATGATGGGTCCATGCGTCTCGCCGCTTTCATTGCCTTGCTGGTCGCGCTCGTCGCGCCCGCGCCGCTCCCTGCGGAGGGCGCCTTGCGCATGCTCGAGACGAGCGAGGAGACCCGGGGCTGGGAGGCCGTGGGCCGCCTCGAGCTCGGCGGGCGCGGCTTCTGCACCGGGGCGCTGATCGCGCCAGACCTCGTGCTCACGGCGGCGCACTGCCTCTACGACAGGGACACCGGCGCGCGCATCGACGTGACCGAGATCGAGTTCCTGGCCGGCTGGCGCAACGGCCGCGCGGAAGCCTACCGGCAGGTGCGCCGCGCGGTGGCGCATCCGAACTACCGTTTCCAGACGGAAACCTCGGCCTCGCGCGTGCGCGACGATGTCGCGCTTATCGAACTGCACCACCCCATCCGCAACACCAGCGTGATCCCCTTCCGCACCGGGGAGCATCCCGGTCCCGGCGCGCGGATCGGCGTCGTCTCCTACGCGCGCGAGCGGGCCGAGGCGCCCTCGCTGCAGGAAGTCTGCGGTGTGCGCGCCCGGCAATACGGCGTGCTGGTGATGGATTGCGAGGTGGATTTCGGCGCGTCCGGCGCACCGGTCTTCAGCTTCGACGCGGGCGAGCCGCGCATCGTCTCCGTCGTCTCCGCGAAGGCCGAGTATGGCGGCGCGAGAGTCTCGCTCGGCACGGCGCTGATCGAACCGCTGGCGCTTCTCCGGGCCGAGCTCGCTGCGGTGCAGACCAGCTTCGATGCGGCGATCCTGCCGAGCCGCGGCGCGGACGACGTGACGCGCCCGCCCGCCGGGGCGAAATTCGTCCGGCCATGACCGTCGGCGCGCGCATCGCGGCGCTGCTCGCGCTCCTCGTCCTGCCGGCGCTGTCGGCGGCGGAGACCCCGCGGCAGATGCAGCTGCGCTCGGATCTCATGGGCTGGGAGGCCGTGGGCCGGGTGGACGTGGCCGGCAACGGATACTGCACGGGCGTGCTGATCGCGGACGATCTCGTGCTGACCGCCGCGCATTGCCTCTTCTTCCGCGACACGGGCGCGCCGGTGCCGCCGGGCGAGATCGTCTTTCGCGCCGGCTACATGAACGGGCGCGCCCTCGCCGAGCGCCGGGTGGACCGGGTGGCGGTGCCCGAAGCCTACGAGCCCTCGACCGACGGCAGCATCCGCGGCGACATGGTGCGCCACGACGTGGCGCTGATGCGGCTCTCGCAGCCGATTGACGCCAGCACAGCCGATCCCTTCCGCGTTCACGTGGACCCGCGGCCCGGCGATGCGGTGAGCGTCGTCTCCTACGGGCAGGGCCGGTCCGAGGCGCCGGCGCGGCAGCGGCGCTGCCAGCTTCTGGACGAGGCGCCGGGGATCATGGTCTTCGACTGCGACGTGACCTTCGGCTCCTCGGGCGCGCCGGTCTTCGTGCGCTACGGGACGCGGGCGCGGATCCTCGCGCTCGTTTCCTCCATGGGCGGGCCGGGCGACGGCCCCGCCCGATCCTTCGGAGCGCCGCTGGCCGAGGTGGTGCCGGAACTGCGCCGCCGCCTCCGCCACGGCGACGCGCCGGTGGCGGGGCCCTCGCCGGGGGCGCGGCGGATCACCGTGGGCAGCGCACCGCCCCGGGTGGGCGGGGCGCGTTTCGTCCGGCCCTGAACGGTCTTGAAACGGCGCCGAGGCCTTCCCAGATTTCCCCCGATCGGAAGCGCCTGACGGGCTTTCGGCACAGATCGCCTGTCCCCCGAGGGAAGGCACCACACCGATATCGCTCTGAAGGAGGATGACCTCATGCGTACATTCGATCTTGCGCCACTCTA
>CAZPCU010000385.1:0-2565 GCA_964585075.1 uncultured Rhodobacterales bacterium | reverse complement strand
CAGCGACTGCCCGTCGTTCACCGAGAGCCAGCCCGCCGTGCGCACCTGCCGCTTCTCGCCCGAGGGCGCGGTCACCCGCCAGACGCTGCCCGAGGACTGGCTGGAATAATGCAGCAGCTTGTGCTCGTTCAGGTCGTCGATCCGCTGCGGGCGGCCGAACTTCTGGAAGTAGGAGGGTGCGCCGATCATCCGCTTCGTCGTCTCGGTCAGCTTGCGGGCGCGCAGGCTCGAATCCTCGAGCTCGCCGATCCGCACGGCCATGTCGAACCCTTCCGAGATGAGTTCCACATATCGGTTGCTCAGCACCATGTTCACGGTGATGTCCGGAAATTCCTGGAGAAAGTCACCGAGAATGGGCGAGAGGTGGTTGACGCCGAAATCCGTCGCCACCGAGACGCGCAGAAGCCCCGACGGCGCCGACTGCATCGAGGTGACCAGCGCATCGGCCTCGCCCGCGTCGTTCAGAACCCTGCGGGCGCGGTCGTAATAGACGAGCCCGATCTCGGTCGGGCTGACCCGGCGCGTCGTGCGGTTGAGAAGCCGCGCCCCGAGGCGCGCTTCGAGCGACGAGACATGCTTGGAAACGGCCGACTTCGAGATGCCGAGCTTCCTGGCCGCGTCCGTGAACCCCCCCTGGTCCACGACGGTGGCGAACGCCTCCATTTCCGTGAGCCGATCCATACAATTTACCCTTTCGCAATAGCATTTGGCAGCGAAGACGGGTATCGGCGGAAATTCCGGCGGTTTTTGGACCCTTGGCCGACAATACGACGGTTTGAGTGTGGAGGTTCAACGAACAGAAACGATCAACCCTGTGGCATTCAACTGGCGGATGTATTTCCGGCATCGAGGATGGCATCGGCGTGAAGCGCGGTCGTGTCGAAGAGAGGGAGCTCCGTGTCGCCCGGGCCGATCAGCAGGCCGATCTCCGTGCAGCCGAGGATCACCCCGTCGGCCCCCGCCCGGGCGGCGGCGTCTATGGCGGCCACGTAGCGCGCGCGGGACTCTGGGCGCACCAGGCCCCGGCAAAGCTCCTCGTAGATCACGCGGTGCACGTCCGAGCGCGCGGGCTCAGGCGGGATCGAGGTTTCCACCCCGAGCTCGGCGAGGCGGCCGCGGTAGAAATCCTGCTCCATCGTGTAGCGCGTGGCCAGAAGGAGCGGCCGCGCGCAGCCCGCGCGGCGCACCGCTGCGGCCGTGGCGTCGGCGATATGAACGAGCGGGACGCGCACCGCGCCGGCCACCCGGCCCGCGACCTTGTGCATCGTGTTGGTGCAGATCGCGATGCAGCCCGCCCCGGCCGCCTCCAGGCGCCGCGCGATCGCGGCGAGCTCCTCCCCCGCGCGCGCCCAGTCGCCTTCGGCCTGCATCCGCTCGATCCGGGCGAAGTCCACGGACCAGAGCAGGATCTCCGCCGAATGCAGACCGCCGAACCGCTCGCGCGCGCGCTCGTTCAAGAGGCGGTAATAGACCGCCGTGCTTTCCCAGCTCATGCCGCCGATGAGGCCGACGGGCCGCATCAGAGCGCCGCCGCGAGCCGCGTCCCCTGGTCGATGGCGCGCTTGGCGTCGAGCTCCGCGGCCACGTCGGCCCCGCCGATCACGTGCGGCCGGACGCCCGCCGCCTCCAGCGCGCCGGCGAGGCTGCGCTCGCTCTCCTGCCCGGCGCAGAGAACGATGGTGTCGGCCTCGATGAGCGCGGGCCGCTCGCGCGCCTCCCCGAAGGAGACATGCAGGCCGCCCTCGTCGATGCCCTCGTAGTTGACCCCCGAGAGCATCTCGACGCCCTTCATCCTGAGGCTCGCGCGGTGAATCCAGCCCGTCGTCTTGCCGAGGCGGCGGCCCGGCTTCTCCGCCTTGCGCTGCAGCAGCGTGACCTTGCGGGCCGGCGGATGCGGCTGCGGCTCGGCGAGGCCGCCGCGGCTTTTCTCGGGGTCGCCCACGCCCCACTCCTCGCGCCAGAGCGCCAGGTTCTCCGTGGGGCTTTCGCCGGCGTGGACGAGGAACTCGGCGACATCGAAACCGATGCCGCCCGCGCCCACGATGGCCACGCGCGGCCCGACCGCGGCGCCGCCGCGCAACACGTCGGCATAGCCGAGCACGTTCGGCCCGTCCTGTCCCGGGATGCCCGGATCGCGGGGATTGACCCCGGTGGCCACGATCACCTCGTCGAAGGCGGCGAGATCGGCCGCCGTCGCCGCCCTGCCGAGCCGAAGCGAAACGCCGTGCACGTCGAGCATCCGCGCATACCACTCCACGAGGCCGTGGAACTCTTCCTTGCCGGGGATGACCCGCGCCATGTTGAGCTGCCCGCCGATCACCGCGTCCCGCTCGAAAAGGGTGACATCGTGGCCCCTTTCAGCCGCGGTGATCGCCGCGGAGAGCCCGGCGGGCCCGGCCCCCACGACCGCGACCCGCTTCGGGGCGGCGGCGGGCGCGACCACCAGCTCCGTCTCGTGGCAGGCGCGCGGGTTCACGAGGCAGGAGGACACCTTCAGGCTGAAGGTGTGATCGAGGCAGGCCTGGTTGCAGGCGATGCAGGGCGCGATCTCGCCGGCGCGGCCCT
>CAZPCU010000384.1:0-2583 GCA_964585075.1 uncultured Rhodobacterales bacterium | reverse complement strand
AATGCGGGCCGGCGCTCGTCCGGGAGCGGATGAAGCTCTACCTCGGGGAGGCATGCGCGCGGGGCGAGCTTGAGATCGACGACGTCGGCCTTGCCGCCGACCAGTTCGCGGAACTCTGCAAGGCCGACCTGCACCCGCGCATGGTGTTCGGCATCGAGCGCAGCTTCACCGAGGAGGAGATCCAGCGCGTCATCGACGGCGCGGTGGAGACCTTCATGGCGCGCTACGGGCGCAAGGATTTTTCGTCCGAAAAATCCTGAGCCGGATCGGCCGGCGAAGAAGATTTTTCGTCCGAAAAATCTTCGTCAGTCCACCCGCCGGACGAGAAGCTGGTTGCCCGGCCCCTTCCTGGTCTCGAACACCTTGAGCTCCGCCACGAGGTCCGAAAGCTTCCGCTTTCCGTAGGTCCGCGTGTCGAAATCCGGGTAATCGGCCTGGATCTGCTGGCCGATCCGGCCGAGCGGGAACCACTCGTCCTCCTGGTCGATCTTCTCCATCGCGTCGAAGAAGAGCTGGCGCGCCTCGGTGAGCGTCTTGCCGGTGAGCTCGCACTTCCTCGAGGGGCTCGCCTCGTCCGACGCGATGTTCTCGATCGCCACGAACCGGTTGCAGGCGTTCTTGAGCGCGTCGGGCGCCTTGGCCTCGCCGATCCCGATCACGGTGAGGCCGTGCTCCCGGATGCGGCTGGCGAGGCGGGTGAAGTCGCTGTCGGAGGAGACGAGGACGAAGCCGTCGAAGCGGCCGGCGTGCAGGATGTCCATCGCGTCGATGACGAGCCCGATGTCCGAGGCGTTCTTGCCGCGCGTGTTCGCCGTCTGCTGATGCTGCACGAGTCCGAGTTCCTGCGCGACCCTGGTCCAGCCCGAGAGGCGCTGGTTCGACCAGTCGCCATAGACCCGGCGCAGGCCCGGTTCCCCGAAGGTGGTGATCTCCTTCAGGATCTGCTTGGCGTGTTTCGCCGGCACGTTGTCGGCGTCGATGAGCACGGCGAGAAGCGGCGTGCGGTCGGGGTTGGCCACGAAGGTCCTCCATTTTTCCCGGCAATGTGGCCGATACGGGGCGCGGGCACAATGCGGGCTCAGAGCCGGCGATGCATCACCAGCGCGTCCACGAACCCTTCCGAGGGATGCCGGAACGCGTCCGGCAGGCGCCCCACGACGGAGAAGCCCGCGCGCTTCCAGGTTTCTATGGCGCGGGTGTTGGTGACGACGACGAAATTGAACTGCATCGCGCGAAAGCCCCGCGCCCGCGCCTCGTCCAGCGAATGGGCGAGCATGGCGCGGGCGACGCCGCGCCCTCGCACCTCCGGCGCCGTGCAGTAGCCGGCATTCGCGACATGGGCGCCGCCGCCCGGCTGGTTCGGCTTCAGGTAGTAGGTCCCGAGGATGCGGCCGCCCTCCTCGGCCACGAAGTTCGCCGCGCCGGGCGCGCGCCAGTAGGCGAAGGCACCCGCACGCCCGCCTTCGGGATCGGCGGTGAAGCTGTCGCCCGCCTCGATCACGGGCTTCAGGATCGCCCAGATCGCGTCGTCGTCGGCAGGCGCGGCGGGACGGATCGCGAGCGCCATGCGGGAAGGCTCCTTCCCGCGCGCGTCAGTAGACCACCACCGAGCGGATCGACTCGCCCGCGTGCATGAGGTCGAAGCCCTTGTTGATCTCGTCGAGCGAGAGCGTGTGCGTGATCATCGGGTCGATCTCGATCTTGCCGTCCATGTACCAGTCCACGATCTGCGGCACGTCGGTGCGCCCGCGCGCCCCGCCGAAGGCCGTGCCCTTCCAGACGCGGCCGGTGACCAGCTGGAAGGGCCGGGTGGAGATCTCGGCCCCCGCGGGCGCCACGCCGATGATCACGGACTCGCCCCAGCCGCGATGGGTGCATTCGAGCGCCTCGCGCATCACCTGCACGTTGCCGGTGCAGTCGAAGGAGTAATCGGCGCCGCCGATCCGGTCCTCCTTCGTCCTGGTGAGTTCCACGATCTCCTGGGTGACGTTCTCCACCTCGTTCGGGTTGATGAAATGCGTCATGCCGAAATACTCGGCCTTCGCCTTCTTGTCGGGGTTGATGTCCACCCCGATGATCATGTCCGCGCCGGCGAGCCGCAGCCCCTGGATCACGTTGAGCCCGATGCCGCCCAGCCCGAAGACGGCGGCCTTGGCCCCGATCTCGACCTTCGCGGTGTTGATCACCGCGCCCACGCCCGTCGTCACGCCGCAGCCGATGTAGCAAACCTTGTCGAAGGGCGCGTCCTCGCGGATCTTCGCCACCGCGATCTCGGGCAGCACCGTGTGATTGGCGAAGGTCGAGCAGCCCATGTAGTGATGGAGCATCTCGCCATCGAGCGTGGAGAAGCGCGAGGTCCCGTCGGGCATCAGCCCCTGCCCCTGCGTCGAGCGGATCGCGGTGCAGAGGTTCGTCTTCCGGCTCAGGCAGGACGGGCAGGCACGGCACTCGGGCGTGTAGAGCGGGATCACGTGGTCGCCGGGCTTCACGCTGGTCACGCCCGCGCCCACCTCGACGACGACGCCCGCGCCCTCGTGGCCGAGGATCGCCGGGAAGAGCCCCTCGGGATCGGCCCCGGAGAGG
>CAZPCU010000383.1:0-2585 GCA_964585075.1 uncultured Rhodobacterales bacterium | reverse complement strand
GGCTGAAGATGTCTTCCGGGATTATCCGGGCATCGAAGCGATCTCGGCGGGAACGGACTCGGAAGCGCCGCGCCCGCTGACCAAAGACCTGGTCGCGTCCGCCGACATGATATTCGCGATGGAAACCCATCACCGCGAACGCATCCGCAAGAAATTCAAGAAGCGTCCGGCGGACAACCGCATCATCACGCTGCATATCCCTGACGAATACGAGCGCGGTGATCCTGAATTGGTCGCGTTGCTCAAGGACAAGATCGAGCCGCGCCTTAGCGCACTTGACCAAAGTCAAGCGCTCTGAGTTCAAGATGCGCTACTCTAGGTTATGAATTCAAAAAGCTTACAACTTGCCGAGGCTTCCGACTTGGCCGATCAGGCGATCATCAAGGTCGTGGATATCACTCAGGATAGAGACACACAGCTTCTTGCCCTGTCAGAACTCGGCTACCGAGTGCAGGCGCTTATCGAGCGGTTCGAAAAGCCGCATATCGACGAGCGTATCAAGCGCTGACATCTTTAAGCATGCGCGCGCGAAACTGCCTTCTGCCTTCGTCATAGGGCGCGGGGTTGGTCGCATGCGGCACAGACTCCGAACGATCCCCGGTTAGATACGCAATCCGATAGGTGTTGTTCCCTGACGGATGCAGCATACCGGAGGCCACCTGGTCGCGCCTGATCGCACCATCGCGCACAAGTCGTTCAAGTACCGGCTGGACTTTGGGTCCCAGGCTGAAAAAGACCGCGTCCGGCAAGAGCCGAGTTTCCTCGACGAAGTGGTCGTACAAGATACCGCGCAGGAACGGATTGCCGGTCATGTCGGGACTACCCGCATAGTCCTTATCAGCCACAAAGGTCGGATACCGAAGCAGCGACGTAGATTGCAGAAGGTGAGCATGATCACCGAACAGACTGGCCGCGCCATCGATGCCAAGCCATTGCGGCACACCCCAATGATCGAGTTGCTTGATCAGGTTGCTGCGCATCGGCTCGCCGCTGAACGATGCTGTAAGCTTTGCCCGCTTCATCGCCTCTTCATGAGATAGCCCGCGCTGTAGCGCAGACCGCGCTTCCTTGTTGGCATTGACCATCTGCGTCGGGCCGGGCGTGATACCGACCAGCACGATACGCGCTTTCGGATTCACATATTCAAAAGGCGCGTAATAAACTTTCAACGTGCCGTCTTGATCGATCAACAACCGCTCATCGCGGAGTTTTGGCGCAACGGGATCGGTAAGCACGGGCGCGAATTTGCGAAACAGGCTGTCATTCATGTGCCCGGTCTACAGCCCGTGATATGGCTGTGACAGAAAAATATTTCGCCATGGAAACAGATTTCCTGCCGCATGCGCTGCCAGCATCTGACTTTTCCGCGCGAGGGATTACCCGCCTTCGCGGGCACAGGCTCTACCCTCCGGCCAAGACGACAGGCTTGGGGCAGCGACGCTGCCTAGAGCCCGGTCCTGAACAGGACGCGCCCTAATCCGCTTCCCGCTCTGTGATCCGCATCATCCTGATAGCGAACGTCGGCTCATACTGCGATTCCGAACAGATCGATCACACCTTGCCTATGGCTCGTGTCCAGCTTGTGTCCAAGACTTTTTCGCGATCGTGCCCTTAATAGGAAGCCAGCACGACAATCGAAAGGGTCGCACAATGGCTGGCAGCTTCCTCGCATATACCGCCGCAGGCGTTCTGGGTCTCGGCCTATTGAGCTGGCGCTTTAACAAGGACCGCACGACCTTTGGGAGTGCGAGCTGGCTTAAGCCCTGGGATGCCATGAAGGCAGGCCTGTTCAAAAAGCGCGGCATTCTGGTCGGTGACTGGACCGGTCTTCTGCCCGTCTACTACGAAGACACGCACGCCATCACTTGCGGCGAGTCCGGCAGCGGTAAAGGCGCCTGCGCCATCGTCCCGAACATGCTCACGGCGCGTTTTGCCTTCCTCAATGATCCGGGCGGTGAGAACACAGCCATCGCGATCAAGGCCTGGCGCAAGAAGGGCTATGAGGTGATGGTCATCAACCCGTTCGGCATGTTCACCGAAGAGCCCTGGGCGCTGCCTATCCATGGGTTCAACCCGGTCGATACGCTCGACCCGAATGAACGTACCTTTGCGGCAAGCGCGAAGCTGATCGCCGAGCAACTGATCTCGCGCAGCGGCAATGAGAGCGGCAATAGCAAGTTCTTCAAGGATGCCGCCGAAAGTTTCCTTCAGGCCGCGCTGATGTTCATGGCACGGCACTACCCCAAGGAAGACCGCCATCTCGGCACGCTGTTCGATCTCGCCTATGCCGGTGCCGATGAATGGGAAGAATTGCTGCAAAAGATGCAGGACCGCCCTGACTGCCAGGACATTGTCGGCAAGATCGCATCGGCTATGGAGCGGCGCGAGGGACAGGCGTCTGAAGAATTCTCGGCGATTATGTCCACGATCCAGCAGGATTTGGCGTGGCTGGGCGATCCGGTCGTGCAGGAGAACCTGAAGCGCAGCGATGTGGATTTTGCGGCGCTCAAGGGCACGACGAAGGACGGCAAGCGCCTCAAAGGCGCGATCATCGCCGTGGTCCTGCCGCTGGAATTTAATGAAAG
>CAZPCU010000382.1:0-2589 GCA_964585075.1 uncultured Rhodobacterales bacterium | reverse complement strand
TCGGGCGGGCTGCGGCTCACCGCGCTGGCGACGGTGGACATCACGGTGGCCCGCCCGGCGCAGCTCGAGGTGCTCACCGGCATCGAGGCGGCGACCTGATGCTCTGGGGCGGCGTGGCAGACGGCGGCGGGCTCGAGCTGCGCCGCCTCGCATCGGGGGGCGTCCGGCTGGCCGGGCGCTTTCCCTATGGAATCGCAACGACGCTGGGGCGGCGGCGGATGGAGACCGTCGCCCCGCGCGCCTTCTCGCCCAGGATCGAGGCGGGCGAGAACATCTGGCTGCTGGTCGGGCACGATCCGGACCGGCCGCTCGCTTCGCGCGAGGCCGGGACGCTCGAGATCGAGGACCGCGAGGACGCGCTCACCTTCACCGCCGAGATCGGGGCGCAGCTCCGCGCCGCGCCCTATGTCGCGGACGTGCTGGCCGCGCTCGAGGCGGGGCTGATCCGGGGCGTCTCGCCGGGCTTCCGGCTGGCCGACGATCCGGGCGCCGAGGAGGTGCGCTCCGAGGGCGAGACGATCCTCCGCACGGTCCGGAAGGCGCTGCTCTACGAGCTGAGCCTCGTCACCTGGCCGGCCTACGGCGAGGCGAAGGCGCAAGTGGAGGCGCGGCGCTGGTCGCCGCGGGACGAGCGGCCCGACGCGGGGCTGCAACGCGCGATCAATCGGTGGAGGGCGTGATGATCTGGCCATTCAAGAGAAGGACCGAGCCGGCGCCCGAGACGCGGGCCGGCGGCTTTACCGCAGAGGTGATCCAGGCGCGCGAAGCCTACATCACCGGCGCCCGCGGGCTCGCCGAGCTCACCGCCACGGCGCAGAGCTGCATCTCAATGTGGGAGCACGCGCTGGCGGCGGCGGACGTGGCCGGGACCGAGCTTCTCGACCGTGCGGCGCTGGCCCGGACCGCGCGATGCCTGGCGCTCCGCGGCGAGGCGCTCTGGCTGATCCGGGATCGGCTGATCCCCTGCATCGACTGGGACGTGAAGACGGCGGACGGGCGCCCGACCGCCTACCGGCTCTCGATCCCCGAGGCGGGCGGCGGGCGCTCGATGACGGCGCTCGCGGCGGAGGTGCTGCACGTCCGCATCGGGGCGGACCCGGCGCAGCCCTGGATCGGGACCGCGCCGCTTCGCCGCGCAAGCCTGACGGCCGGGCTCCTGCACACGCTCGAGGCCGCGCTCGCCGAGACCTTCGAGACCATGCCGCTCGGGAGCCAGATCGTGCCGCTGCCCGAGGGCTCGGCGGACGACATGGCGAACCTGCGGGACGCCTTCCGCGGGCGGCGTGGATCGGTGCTGGTGATCGAGGGCGTGGCCCAGGCGGCGGCGGCCGGGCTGCATCCCGGAGAGAATCGGCGCCCCGACGACCTCACGCCCAACCTGGAGCGATCTATGGCGACCGACACGCTCGAGGCCGCGCGCGCCGCGATCTCCCAGGCGTTCGGCGTCCTGCCCGCGATCCACAACCCCTCGGCAACCGGGCCGGTGATCCGGGAGGCCGAGCGGCACCTTGCGACCTGGACGCTCCAGCCGATCGCCGGCCTGATCGCCGAGGAAGCCTCCGCGAAGCTGGGCGCCAGCGTGGCGCTCGACGTGATGCGGCCCCTGCAAGCGTTCGACACCGGCGGGCGCGCTCGCGCCATGTCCGCGATCATCACCGCGCTCTCCCAGGCGAAAGCCGAGGGCATCGATCCCGAGGCCGCGCTGCGGCTCGTGGGCTGGTCGGAGGGCGAGTGATGCTGATGGCATCGCCCGAGCTCGCCCGGCAACTGCGCCGCCGCGCCCGCCGCCAGCGTGACGCGCTACGCGGGCAGCTCGGGCGGCATCGCTACGACGCGCTCGTGGCCGAGTTGGTCCGCGTCGTGCGTCTCGCCCGGGAGTCGGGGGCGACGGCAACGCTTCTCGGGCTCGAGGGGCCGCTCCGCCACGCGATCCGCTCCGACCTTTGCTTGCAAGGCTGGCGCTGGATCGATGCGCACCTGGTCGCCTGCGACATGATGGACGAGGTGCTCCGCCGCGTCCGGGCGACCCGGCCGGACTGGTATGAGGGGCAACCGGAGCACACGATCGAGGGCGGCGTGCTGATCGAGCGGACGCGGTGCGTCCGCTGTCACAAGAGTCTGCCCGAGGGGCACCGGAAATTCTGTTCGGAGCTCTGCAAGAGCGCGCACCACACGCGGCTCGCCAGGCTCCGCGAGGCGAACGAGGACGAGGCGGTATGGATTGCGACCCGCTCGATCTGAGGCGCTACTGCGAGCATTGCGGGGCGCACATTCCCGACGACGCGGACCCGCGGCGCATCTATTGCTCGGTCCGCTGCAAGAACGCCGTGCTCAACGGGCTGGTCTCCGAGGCGCGGCGGGAGGCACGGGCCGGGCGGAGCTGCCGGCATTGCGGCGGGCCGGTCTCCGACGATCTGCGGGCGGACGCGGTGTTCTGCTCGGCGGCCTGCCAGCGCGGGGCTCGGAATGCGCGTAGGCGGGTAGAACGGACCCGCGCCGCCGAAAGTCTCGACTAAGATACTGATATTAAAAGAGAAATCCAGATGTAGTGGCGGAGAGACAGGGATTCGAACCCTGGGACCCCTTGCA
>CAZPCU010000381.1:0-2599 GCA_964585075.1 uncultured Rhodobacterales bacterium | reverse complement strand
ATCGGCCGCGTCAGCCAGGGCGTGGAACAGCCCTCCGACCTGGAGGGCCGGGTGCTCGGCGCGCCGCCGCCCGACGGCGCCTGGGCGCAGTTCCCGATCTTCGCCGCCGAGAACGATCTCGAAATGGACAAGATCACCGTGGAGCCCGTGGGCTTCCCGACCCGCGAGCCCATGCTCGCCGAGGGCGAGGTGGACGCGGTGACGGGCTTTTCCTTCTCCTCCTTCCTGAACCTCGTGCGCCTCGGCGTGCCGGAGGAGGACATCTCCACCATCCTGATGGCCGATCACGGCGTGGCGCTCTATGGCAACGCGATCATCGTCAACACCGACTTCGCCGCCGAGAACCCGGACGCCGTGGAAAGCTTCCTCGAGGCGGTGGCCCTGGGCTGGAAGGACGCCATCGCCGATCCGGCCGCGGCCATCGAGAGCCTCGTGGAGCGCAACCCCGCCGCCGACGGCGCGCTCGAGGAGCGCCGCCTCGAGCTCGCCATCGACGCCAACGTCGTGACGGACTACACCGTCGAGAACGGCATGGGGCTGGTGGATCCCGAACGCATGGCCACGGCGCTGGAGCAGATCGCGCTCACCTACACGTTCGAGACCGAGCCGGACGCGGCGCTCTACTTCACCGACGCCTACCTGCCCGAGGGCGGTTTCCCGCTCGACTGACAGGGCGGCGCGCGGGCCCGGCCGGGCCCGCGAGCAACATGAGAAACGACGAGCAGGCCATTGGAAAACCTGATAGACATCCGCGGCGTCCGCCATGCCTACCGCACCCAGGACGGCCCGCTGCCCGTGCTCGACGGGCTCGATCTCTCGGTGGACGAGGGCGGCTTCGTCGCGGTGGTGGGCCCGTCGGGCTGCGGCAAGTCCACGCTGACCCGGCTGATCGCGGGGCTGATGATACCCGACGCGGGCGAGGTGCGCGTCCACGGCGCGCCGATCACCGGGCCGCGCTCCAACGTGGGCATGGCCTTCCAGAACCCGGTGATGCTCGAGTGGCGCACGATCCTCAGGAACGTGCTCCTGCCCCTCGAGATCGTGAAGACGCAGCTCTCCCGCGCCGCGCAGGAGGAGCGCGCGCGCCATCTCCTCTCGCTCGTGGGCCTCGAGGGGTTCGAGGAAAAGCGCCCCTCGGAACTCTCGGGCGGCATGCGCCAGCGTGCCTCCCTCTGCCGCGCGCTCATCCACCAGCCCGAGGTGCTCATCCTCGACGAGCCCTTCGGCGCGCTCGATGCCTTCACCCGCGAGGATCTCTGGCAGACGATGCACGCGCTGAAGGAGAAGGAGCCCTTCACCGGCGTGCTGATCACCCACGACCTGCGCGAATCGATCTTCCTCGCCGACCGGGTGGTGGTGCTCTCGGGGCGCCCCGCGCGCACGCAATACGTGCTCGACCTGCCGCAGGCGGGGCCGCGCGACCTCGATCATCTCTACACCCCCGAGGCCGCCGAGATGCTCGCCGTGCTCCGCCACCAGATCGAGATCGCCCAGGGCCGCGCCCCGGCCGAGGACCGCGAGGCCGCGCAATGAGCGGGGGGCTTCGCCGCGTCGCCGTGCCGCTCGCCGCCATGGCGGTTTTCCTCGCCCTCTGGGAGGCGCTCGTCTGGGCCAATGGCTGGCCGGACTACAAGATGGCCTCGCCCTCCGACCTCCTGCCGGCCTACGCCCGTTACTGGGAACTCTTCCTCGTCATGGGCTGGCAGACGCTCTGGCGCACGGTTCTCGGGCTCCTGCTCGCCGTGGTGGTGGGCGTGGCGCTCGGCATGGTGATGGGCTTCTCGCGCACGATGCGCGACGCGCTCTACCCGCTCCTCGTGGGCTTCAACGCGATCCCGAAGGCCACCGTGGTGCCGATCGTCGCGCTCATCTTCGTGGGCGCGCATGATTTCAACACGGTGCTCATCGCCTTCATGATCTCCTTCTTCCCGATCGCGGTCTCGGTCTCGATCGGCCTTTCCACGCTCGAACCCGAATACCGCGACATCCTGCGCAGCCTCGGCGCCTCGCAGTCCACGATCTTCTGGAAGATCGCGCTGCCCAAGACGCTGCCCGAGTTCTTCGGCGCGCTGAAGGTCTCCGTCACCCTCGCCTTCATCGGGACCAACCTCATGGAGATCGTCTCGCCCCACGGCCGCGGCCTGGGCGCACTCTTCGATTCGGGCAAGACGAACTCCGACTACCCGCTGATGTTCGCCGTGCTGATCGCCCTCGCGGTGCTCGGGATCCTCCTCTACTACGTGGTGGTGGCCCTCGAACGGGTCTTCGCCGGCTGGGCCGAGCGCGCGCCGGCCTGAGACGGCCTGCCCGATCCGGGGGCAGCGCCGCGCCTTGCGGGCGCGCCCGCTGCCGGTCCTCTTGAAAAACCGCCCTGCACGCGGCAGCATCGGAGCCGGCGCGCGAACCGCCGGCCCCTTCTACGCCGCATCGAAGGGGGGCGCCCCGGCCCAAGGGTAACGCGGCGACATGACCGACATGCGAACAGCCTTCCTGCTCAACGGCGCGCCCGTGGAGACCGAGGCCCATCCGACCGAAACGCTCCTCGACTGGCTGCGCCTCCGCCGCGGCCTGACCGGCACGAAGGAGGGCTGCAACGAGG
>CAZPCU010000380.1:0-2604 GCA_964585075.1 uncultured Rhodobacterales bacterium | reverse complement strand
GGCGCGTGGACACGCACGCCAACGGCCATGACGCGCTGGACGTGATCCGGCAGCGGCGCCCGGATCTCCTGATCCTCGACGTTATGCTGCCCGGACGCTCCGGATACGACATTCTCCGCGACCTCCGCGGCACGGAAGGGCTCGAGGCGCTGCCTGTGCTGATGCTGACCGCACGCGGGCAGAGCCGCGACCGCGAGATGGCCGAGCGCGCCGGGGCCTCGCGCTTCATGACGAAACCTTTCTCGAACACCGAGGTGCTCGAGGCCGTCCGCGCCATGGTGCCATCGTGACGGAACGCAGTTCGCCCGTCTTCCTCCAGCGAGAGGTCTACCGGGCGCGGCGCCGGGCCGACGCGGCGCGGCTTTTGCCGATCCTGGGCGCGTGCCTGTTCGCCCTGCCGCTGCTCTGGCGCGGCGAGGCCGGCGAGGTCAGCACGTCGCGCGCGATGCTCTACCTCTTCGGTGTCTGGGCGCTGCTCATCCTCGCCGCCGGCCTCCTCGCGCGGCGCCTCGGCGAACCGCGCGGGCGCCAGGAGGCCAGCGCGGAGCCGGACTGATGCCTTCGCTCAACCTGTTGGTCGCGGTCTGCCTCGGCTACGTCGCCTTTCTCTTCCTCGTCGCGGCGGCGGCCGAACGGGCGGCGCGGCGCGGCGGCGGCGGCTGGCTGCACGGGCCCTGGGTCTACACGCTGTCGCTGTCGATCTACTGCACCGCCTGGACCTTCTACGGCGCGGTGGGCTACGCGGCGCGCTCGGGGCTGGAATTCCTGACCATCTATCTGGGCCCCACGCTCATCATGATCGGCTGGTGGTGGGGCCTGCGGAAACTCGTGCGCATCGGCCGGGCCCAGCGCATCACCTCCATCGCCGACCTCATCAGTTCGCGCTACGGCAAGTCGAACACCCTCGCCGTGGCGGTGACGCTGCTCGCCGTGGTCGGCACCACGCCCTACATCGCGCTCCAGCTCCAGTCGGTGACGCTCTCCTTCGCCGCCTTCGCGCATCCGGACCCGGCGGGCCCGGTCTCGGCCGATGCCGACGCCACGGCGCTCTGGGTCGCCTTGGGGCTCGCCGTCTTCACGGTGATCTTCGGCACGCGGAACCTCGACGTGAACGAGCGCCACCACGGCGTGGTCATGGCGATCGCCGTGGAGGCGGTGGTCAAGCTCTTCGCCCTGCTCGCGGTGGGCGTCTTCGTGGTCTGGGGGCTCGGCGGCGGCCCCTCGGCGGTGCTCGACCGGATCGACGCGAGCCCGGAACTCGCCGAGTGGCGGATCGACGGGGCGCGCTGGGCGGGTCTCACCTTCCTCGCCGCGGCGGCTTTTCTCTGCCTGCCGCGCATGTTCCACGTCATGGTGGTGGAGAACGAGGACGAGGGGCATCTGCGCACGGCCGCCTGGGCGTTTCCCGCCTATGTCCTGCTCATGAGCCTCTTCGTGGTGCCCATCGCGGCGGTGGGCCTCGACCTCATGCCGGCGGGCGCCAACCCCGATCTCTTCGTGCTCACCGTCCCGCTCGCCTCGGGGCAGGAGAGCCTCGCGATGCTCTCCTTCCTTGGCGGCTTCTCCTCGGCCACGTCGATGGTGATCGTGGCCGCGATCGCGCTCTCGACGATGTTGTCGAACCACATCGTGATGCCGATCTGGCTGCGCGCGGCGGGCGGCGGGGCGAGCCGGTCCGGGGACGTGCGCCATGTCGTGCTGCTGGCGCGGCGTGTCTCGATCGCGGGCGTGGTGTTCCTCGGCTATCTCTACTACCGCCTCTCGGGGGGCGGGACGGCGCTCGCGGCGATCGGGCTGATCGCCTTCGCCGGACTCGCGCAGGTGCTGCCGGCGATGGTGGGCGGGCTCTTCTGGCGCGGCGCCACGCGGGCCGGCGCGCTCGCCGGGATCGTCACGGGCTTCGCGATCTGGCTCTACACGAGCTTCCTGCCGAGCTTCGGCCCGGGCGTGGTGCTGAGCGCGGACCTCATCGCGAACGGGCCCTTCGGCCTCGCCTGGCTGGCGCCCCACGCGCTCTTCGGCATCGGGGGCATGGATCCGCTGATCCACTCGGTTCTCTGGAGCCTCTCGCTGAACACCGCGGTCTTCTTCGCCGTCTCGCTCATGACCTTCCCGCAGCCGCTCGAGCGGCTGCAGGGCGCGCAGTTCGTGAGCGCGCTCAACGCCGCGGGCAGCCCGCGAAGCTGGCAGGGCGGCGCGGCGCAGACCGAGGACCTCATGGTGATGGCCCAGCGCATCCTGGGCGCGGAGGAGGCGCAGGCGCTCTTCCAGCGCGAGGCCGGGCGGCAGGGGCTGCGGGGCTACCTGCCCGAACCCACCCCGGAATTCCTGGAGGTGCTCGAGCGGGAGCTCGCCGGCTCGGTCGGCGCGGCCACGGCGCACGCGATGGTGGGCCAGATCGTGGGCGGCCTGACCGTCTCGGTCGAGGATCTCATGGCCGTGGCCGACGAGACCGCGCAGATGATGGAGTATTCCGCCAAGCTCGAGTCGCAGCGCCGGGAACTCGCGCGCACCGCGCGCCAGCTTCGGGAGGCCAACGAGAAGCTGACGCGGCTCTCGGTCCAGAAAGACGCCTTCCTCAGCCAGATCAGCCACGAGCTGCGC
>CAZPCU010000379.1:1011-2611 GCA_964585075.1 uncultured Rhodobacterales bacterium | reverse complement strand
GCCGGTGGCCCGCGCGCTGGCGCGCCGCCGCTTTCCGGGTCGGGGCGCCCTCGTCACGCTGCTGGGCGCGCCCTTCATCCTGCCCGTGGTGGTGGCCGTCTTCGGGCTGCTCGCCGTCTTCGGTCAGAACGGCATCGTCAGCCAGGGGCTGGCGCGGCTCGGGGTCGAGCCGCTGTCCATCTACGGCCTGCACGGCGTGGTGCTCGCCCATGTCTTCTTCAACCTGCCGCTGGCCACGCGGCTTCTGCTGCAAGGCTGGCTCGCCGTGCCGGGGGAGCGCTTCCGCCTCGCCGCGGCGCTCGGGCTGCCCCCTTCGGCGATCTTCCGGCTTCTGGAGGCGCCGATGCTCGCCCGCGTGGTGCCCGGCGCCCTGGTCGTGGTCTTCGTCATCTGCCTGTCGAGCTTCGCCGTGGCGCTGATCCTCGGCGGCGGGCCGGCGGCCACGACGGTGGAGCTCGCCATCTACCAGGCGTTCCGATTCGAGTTCGATCTCGGCAAGGCGGCGACGCTCGCGCTCTTGCAGCTCGCGCTCGCCGGCGGCGCGGCGGCGCTCGCGGCGCGGCTCTCGCTGCCCTCGGCCATGGGCGCGGGACTCGACCGGGTCGTCCCGCGCTGGGATGCCGACCGGCCCGCGCTGCGCGCGCAGGATGCGCTCTGGATCGGCCTCGCCGCGGCCTTTCTGGTCACGCCGCTCGCCATGATCGTGCTGGACGGGCTTCCCGGCCTCGCCGGCCTGCCTGCGAGCGTCTGGGCGGCGGCGGCGAACTCGCTCGCCGTGGCGCTCGCCTCCACGGCGCTCGCCATGGCGCTCGCCCTCGCCCTGGCGAGCCGCCGGGGCGAGATCCTGGCCGTCTCCGCGATCGCCGTCTCGCCGCTGGTGCTCGGCACGGGGCTCTTCCTGATCCTGCGGCCCGTCGCCTCTCCGGGCGACATCGCGCTGCCGGTCACGGCCGTCGTCAACGCGCTGATGGCGCTGCCCTTCGCGCTCCGGGCGCTCCGTCCCGAGCTCGAGGCGGTGCGGGCCGATTACGGCCGCCTCTGCCTCTCGCTCGGGCTCACCGGCCGATGGTTCTGGCTGCGTGTCGCGCTGCCGCGGCTGCGCCGCCCGCTCGGCTTCGCGGCGGGGCTCGCCGCGGCGCTCTCCATGGGCGATCTTGGCGTGATCGCGCTGTTCGCGGACCCGGAGCGCGCCACGCTGCCCTTGCAGATGTATCGGCTGATGGGGGCCTACCGCATGGCGGACGCCGCCGGCGCCGCGCTTCTTCTTCTTGTCCTGAGCCTCGCGCTGTTCTGGGTGTTCGACCGGGGAGGGCGCGTCGATGCTCGCGCTTGAGCGTCTGGTCATCACGCAGGACGCGTTCCGGCTGGAGGCGGATTTCACCGTCCCGGCGGGCCGCATCGTGGGCGTGATCGGCCCCTCCGGCGCGGGCAAGTCCACCCTGCTCAACGTGATCGCGGGGTTCTTTCCGCCAAGCGCCGGGCGCGTGCTCTGGGACGGGCGCGACATCACCGGCCTGCCCCCGGCCGAGCGGCCCGTGGCGATGCTCTTCCAGGAGGCGAATCTCTTTCCCCATCTCACGGCCGCCGAGAACGTGGCGCT
>CAZPCU010000379.1:0-1001 GCA_964585075.1 uncultured Rhodobacterales bacterium | reverse complement strand
GCAGGCGCCTCGGGGCCGGCGAGGCGCAGGCGGTGGAGCGGGCGCTCGGCCGGGTCGGGCTCGCCGGTTTCGGCGGGCGCCGGCCGGCGCAGCTTTCGGGCGGGCAGCAGGGGCGCGTGGCGCTCGCCCGCGCGCTGCTGCAGGACAAGCCGCTTCTCCTGCTCGACGAGCCCTTTTCCGCGCTGGGCCCGGCGCTGCGCTCCGGGATGCTCGATCTCGTGAAGGAAATCGCCGCCGAGACGGGCGCGACCGTGCTGCTGGTCAGCCACGAGCCCGCCGACGCGCGGCGCATCGCCGACGACATCCTTCTCGTGGCCGAGGGCCGGGCGGCCGCACCGGTGCCGACCCAGGAGATCCTCGCCGCGCCGCCCCCCGCGCTGCGGGCCTATCTCGGGGACTGACGGGGCGGCGTGACGCGGCGTTCTCGGGTGACATCGCCGCCGCGCGCGGGCAGGTTGGCGCCCGTGGTGAGGAGGAGCCGACGATGAACGCCTATCCGAGACTTCTGGAACCGCTGGACTTGGGCTTCACGCAGCTTCCCAACCGGGTGCTCATGGGGTCGATGCATACCAATCTCGAGGAGCTTGGCGACTGGAACCGCATCGCGGAGTTCTACGCCGAGCGCGCCCGCGGGGGCGTGGGCCTCATGGTGACGGGCGGTATCGCCCCCAACCCGGAGGGCGCGGTCTTTCCCGGCGCCTCGGCGCTGGCCAGCGAAGAGGACGTGGCCCATCACCGCATCGTCACCGGGCGCGTCCACGAGGCGGGCGGCCGCATCGCGATGCAGATCCTGCATGCGGGGCGCTACGCCTACGGCAAGGACTGCGTGGCGCCGAGCGCGATCAAGTCGCCCATCTCTCCCTTCGTCCCGCGCGAGCTCGACGAGGCGGGCATCGAGAAGCAGATCGCCGACTTCGCCGCCACCGCCGCGCGCGCGCGGGAGGCGGGCTACGACGGCGTCGAGATCATGGGGAGCGAGGGCTATTTCATCAACCAGTTCC
>CAZPCU010000378.1:0-2616 GCA_964585075.1 uncultured Rhodobacterales bacterium | reverse complement strand
GCTCGACCAGGCGACCCTGGACAGGATCGACGAAATCTGGCCCGGCCCCGGCGGTCCCGCGATAGCGCCCGGCGGCGGGCGCGGCAAGGGCGGCGCGGCGGGCGGGTGCGCTCACCGCCCCTGCCGCCTGGCCCAGAGGCCGAAGGCGAAGAGCGCCGTGGAGACCCCCGCCACGGCGGCCCAGCCGAGCGCGACGGCGGCGGGGGAAACGGCCTGTCCCTCGTCCCGGCCGAGCGCCGCCCAGGTGGCGAGCGCCATGGCGGTGTAGAGCGTCAGGATCGCAAGGTAGCGCCTCGGCCGCCCGTCGAGCCCGGCCGCGAGCCCGACCCAGGCGATCAGCGGCGCGATCGCCCAGCCGGTGTAGGCGAGGACGGGTCCGAGGTTACCCATCGGCGTCCGGCCCCCGCGGCGGCGCCAGGCGCGCGAGCACGCCGCGCCAGAGATACCAGACCGGCCAGCGCAGCACGCTCATCCCCGCCACCAGCACCAGAAGCCCCGCCCAGGGCCCGTTCTCGTAGGTCACGAAGCCGAGGATCGGGATGCCCGCGGCGATCAGCCAGGTGGCGCGCGTCCAGTGATTGTCGCGCGAGGGGATCATCGCGGCGATGTTGGCCAGCACGGCCCAGAGACAGGCGAGCGCGAGCGATAGCGTCATGCGATCCCTCCGAGCGTGGCCGCGAGCGCGACGAGCGAGAGCGCCGCGCCCGCCACCGGCACGGCCATGGGCACGCGGAACGCGGCCTCGGGCGCGCGGCGCTTCACGCGGACGAGCGCGAGGTTCACCAGCGCGAAGACCCCGAGCAGGAGCGCCGAGGTCGCCTCGGCCAGCACGGCGACCTCGAGCGCGAGCGCCCCGGCGATCACCGCCCCGCCCACGAGGCAGGTAGCCAGCACCGGCGTGCCGAAACGCGGATGCGCGCGGTGGAAGACCGAGAGCGGGGCGCTCCGCGCACCGAGCCCGTAGAGCACGCGGGAGGCCATGACGATCTGCGCCAGCACCCCGTTCAGCGCCGCGAAGACCGCGATGGCCGAGAGGAAATCCCCCTCGCCCCCGTGGCGCGCCTGCCAGACGAGGGCGAGCGGCCGGCCGGTCTCGGCCAGCCGGTCCACCGGCACCGCGCGCGTCGCCGCCCAGGCCACCGCCGCGTAGATCGCCGTGGTGAAGGCGAGCGCGAGCAGGATGGCGAGCGGCAGGGTGCGCTCGGGCCGGGTCACCTCCTCGGCCATGTTGACGATGTCCTCGAAGCCGATGAAGGCGAAGAAGGCGAGCACCGCGCCCGCGCCGATCCCGGCAAGCGCGATCGCGGGCGCCGCCCCGGCCTCGGCCGGAAGCTCGGGCGCCGTGGCGCCGGCATGCACGACGAGGACGAGGCCCAGGATCTCCACCGCGGTGAACACCGCGGCCAGCGCGAGGCTTTCCAGCACGCCCAGCACCGCCACCGCGACGAGCGCGAGGCCCAGCGCCACGGCGGCGGCGGAGGTGTTCACGTCGAGAATGGCGGCGAGGTAGCCCACCCCGCCCCGGAGCACCGCGCCCGCCGAGACCGTCCCCGCCGCCACGATGGCCAACCCCACCAGAAGCGCGAGCGCCGGGCTCGAAAGCCCCTGCCCCACATAGGCGGCCTCGCCCGCGGCCTCGGGCAGGCGGCTGGAAAATTCCGCATAGGAAAGCGCCGTGGGCGCGGCGATGAGCCCCGCCAAGAGGAAGGCGAGCGGCGCGGCGCGCCCGGCCTCTGCGGCGACCGCGCCGGTCAGCACGTAGATGCCCGCCCCCACCATCACGCCCACGCCGTAGGCGGTCAGCAGCCCCAGCCCGATCCGGCGCTTGAGCGGGGCCGCCTCCATCGCTCAGCCCCCGAGCCGCGCGGGCAGCGCGTTGGCCCAGGCGCTGATGCTGCCCGCGCCGAGGCAGACCACCATGTCGCCCGGCTGCGCCTGTTCGCGGACGAGCCGCACGAGATCGTCCTCTCCCGAGATCGCGCGGGCGTGGCGGTGGCCGTGGCGGATGAGGCCGGCCACGAGATCGTCCCGCGAGGCGCCCGCGACCGGCTCCTCGCCGGCGGCGTAGACCTCGGCGATGGCGACGACGTCGGCCTCGTTGAAGCAGTTGCAGAAATCCTCGAACAGCGTCGAGAGCCGCGTGTAGCGGTGCGGCTGGTGCACGGCGATCACCCGCCCCTCGCAGGCCTGCCGCGCGGCGCGCAGCACCGCGGCGATCTCGACCGGGTGGTGGCCGTAATCGTCGATGATCGTCACGCCGCCAACCTCGCCCACCTTCGTGAACCGGCGGTTGACGCCGCGAAAGGCGGCGAGCGCGTCGCGGATGCCCGCGCGGCTGATGCCGAGATGGCGCGCTACCGCCACCGCGGCCAGCGCGTTCGAGACGTTGTGCTCCCCGGGCATGGGCAGCCGGCAGCCCTCGATCACCTTGCCTTCGGCCTGAAGCGCCACGTCGAAGCGCGCCTCGCCGCCCTCGTAGCGCAGATTGACGGCCCGCACGTCGGCCTGCAACCGGTCGACGGTCTCTCGCGTCATCTGCGCGACCGTGTCGGGCGCGCGGAGGCGGTTCGCGACCATGCCAGCGGCGACGTGCACGAGCGCGTACTCGCGGATGGT
>CAZPCU010000377.1:1651-2639 GCA_964585075.1 uncultured Rhodobacterales bacterium | reverse complement strand
GGCCACGACTACAAGGCCCCGGGCCGCGAGGACTATGCCTGGGAGACGACGGTGGGCGAGCAGAAGGCGAAGAACGTCCATGTCGGCGGCGGCAAGTCCAAGGACGAGTTCGTGAAGATGCGCGACGAGCGCGACGCGAAGCTGGGCATGCCCAAGCTCATCATCCCCTCGCTGCAGGTGAACATGCGCGCGGGCCAGATGCCGCCGGCGGACGAGCAGGGCGACGTCTTTCTGAAAGTGCCGGTCAACAAGCTCTGACCGGCGCATGACCAGGGCCCCGGCGCGGGACGCGCGATCCCGCGCCGGGGCCGCGATTGCCTAACAGGGACACAAGGGAAACGCGACAATGGAACAGGACTGGATCTGGGGCCTGGTCGGCGGGCTGCTGATCGGGACGGGAGGCGCCGTGTATCTGCTGGCCAACGGCCGGATCATGGGCGCGAGCGGGATCATCGGCGGGCTGGTGGACGGCTCCGGCCGCTCGAACGCATGGGAGCGCATCGCCTTCCTCGCCGGCGTGGTGCTCTTGCCGGTGGTGCTCTACCCGCTCTACGGCGCGGTCGAGACGAACGTGACGTCGAACTGGGCGGTGCTGATCGCCGCCGGCCTGCTCGTGGGCCTCGGCACCCGCATTGCCAACGGCTGCACCTCGGGCCACGGCGTCTGCGGCATCTCGCGGCTCAGCCTGCGCGGGATCGGCTCCACCGTGCTCTACATCCTCGCCGGCGGCGCCACCATGCTGCTTTTCCGGCATGTCTGGGGGATCATCTGATGCGCAACATCTTCGCCTTCCTCGCCGGCGGATTCTTCGGGGCCGGCCTCTTCATCTCGGGCATGACGGACACCGCGAAGGTGCAGGGATGGCTCGACGTGTTCGGCGACTGGGATCCGACTCTCGCCTTCGTGATGGGCGGCGCGCTCATCCCCATGGCGATCGCCTGGCGGCTCACGCAGCGCCGCCGGACGCCGGTCCTCGGCGGCACCTTCC
>CAZPCU010000377.1:0-1641 GCA_964585075.1 uncultured Rhodobacterales bacterium | reverse complement strand
CCGCCGATCCGGCTCGACGGCCGGCTCGCGGCCGGTTCGGTGATGTTCGGCATGGGCTGGGGCCTCGCAGGGCTCTGCCCCGGGCCGGCGGTCGCCTCGCTCAGCTACGGCGGCGTCGGTCACTGGGTCTTTTTCGCGGCGATGATCGGCGGCATGCTGGTCTGGCCCGTGCTGCGCGGCCTGATGGAACGGCCGGTCGCAGCGGAATGAGGAGACCGAGCATGGACATTCGCCAGATCGACCAGCGTTATCACGTCGCGCCCCAGATCGACCCGCAGGACGCGGAGGCCCTGGCCGAGGCGGGCTTCACCCGGGTGATCTGCAACCGCCCGGACGCCGAGGTGCCGCCCAGCCACCAGTCCGAGGCGGTCGGCACGGCGGTGCGCGCGGCGGGGCTCGAGTTCGAGGTGCTGCCGCTCACCCACCAGACGATGACCCCCGAGAACGTCGCGCGCCAGGCGGAGCTCGTCGAAAGCGCGCCGGGCAAGGTGCTCGCCTATTGTGCCTCGGGCACGCGATGCACGGTGGTCTGGGCGCTCGGCCAGGCCGCAAGCCGCTCGCCGGACGAGATCCTGCAGAAGGCGGCCGGCGCGGGCTACCAGCTGGAGGGTCTGCGCCCGACGCTCGAGGCGATCTCTGCCCGCGGCTGAACCGGGCCGCGACACGGGGGGCCTAGACGCCGTCGTCCTGGCGGGCTTCGGGCGCCTCCTCTTCGCCGGCGACAGGCTCTTCCGCCGCCAGGGGCTCGAAATCGAGCGGCGGGAGATCGGGCAAGGGATCGGCCGCGTCTTCGGGCGCGGCCGTTTCGCTGTCCGGCGGCGGCGCGGATCCGTCATCCCCATCCGGCTCCGGCGCGGCGGCGGGCATGTCCGGGGCCGCAGGCGGCGGCGCGTCTTCCTCCTCCGCCGGCATCGGCAAACCTTCGGGCGGGCCGGGCAGGCGGACCGCGCGCATGCCCTCCACCCGTCCCAGCCGAACCTTGCAGAGCACCCGCCCGTCGGGCGCCACGAGCTCCGCGCCGGTGAGCGCCGAGGCGGGAATCGCGATGCGCTGGCCCGGCGCGAGGCGCCCGGCCCGGGCGAGCGGCATTTGCAGGCGATGCAGAACCGCCTGCAGCTCCACCGGCGCGCGGAGCGCCGCGTCGGCGAGGCGCGGCGGATCGGTCCTGCCCCGCGAGGGTTTCGCTGGCGGCGCGGGCGGCGGCAGCGCGAGCGCGAGCCTGCCCTCCCGCGCGCCGCCGCCGAGGTCGAGCGTGAAGCGGAAAAGACGATACTCGGGCGCCTGGAGCGCGCGGGCGAGCGTGCGGAGATCGGACAGCCAGGCGCCGAAGCGCAGCCCCGCGACCCATCCCGCCCCCGCGCCGCCGGAGAGTTCTTCCGCCGCGCGCTCGAAGAATCCATCCACCAGGGGCTGGGCCAAGGCCGCGTCCGTCGCGGTGAAGGCGCGGTCCTCCGGGGGCGTGCCGGTCACCCGGCCCATCGTCTGCTGCTCGATCAGCGCGGAGATCGCCTGCCCGTCCAGCGTGAGAACGCCGGATGCGCCGAGGGGGCCCTCCACGAGGACAAGCAGCGTATCGTCCCCGAGCGTGGCGACGAGGTCTTCGGTGTGGACGCGTTCCTGCGCCGTCGCGGTGACGACGAG
>CAZPCU010000376.1:2091-2640 GCA_964585075.1 uncultured Rhodobacterales bacterium | reverse complement strand
CGGTGCGCGGCGAGCATGACGAGCTCGAACCGGTTGGGAACCTTGTCGACGCAGTCTTCGACGGTCACGCGGGCCATGAAGCACTCCACTTCGTTGGATGCGGGGCAGGAGAAAGGAATTACCTAGCCCCTGACGCCGGCGATGACAAGCGCCGAATCAGATCGGCACCACCTCTTCGCGCTGCGACGCCGGCAGGGTGCGGCACATCTCCGCCACACTCGCGCCGAGGATGGGATGGACCCAGCCCGGCGCCACGTCCGAGAGCGGCACCAGGACGAAGGCGCGCTCCTGCAACCGGGGATGGGGCAGAATCAGCTGCTCGGGCGCCCGGGTCGCCTGCGCCTCGGGGGGCAAGGCGCGCCATGCCTCGAAAGTGGCGCGGTCGGGCAGCACGGCGTTGCCCAGCGCGATCAGGTCGAGGTCGAGCGTGCGCCGCCCCCAGCGACGCACCCGTTCGCGCCCGTGGGCGCGCTCCACGGCGTGCAGAAGATCGAGCAGGGCCCGGGCCGAGCCCTGCCAGGAGAGCGCGGCCGCGGCGTTCACGTAGTC
>CAZPCU010000376.1:0-2081 GCA_964585075.1 uncultured Rhodobacterales bacterium | reverse complement strand
CCCGCCCCTGCTGGAAAGCAGGGCGTCCGGAAGAAGCGGCTGACGGCGCGCGGCGCCGCGCCCTCCGCGGCGAGGTCGGCCAGCGCGGCCTCCAGCGTATCGCGCAGCGTCCGGCCCGGACGGGGCACGTTCGCCCCGAGCGCGACCAGCGCGATCCCGGCCTCTCCGTCCGCTTTCACGTTCTCTTGAGCTTCGGGGCGAATGGGCTATCCTCCCGGCCAGGGGCTGCAATGCGGAATTCACTCGTGCGCAATTCGTCCTGCGCCGGCCCCGTTCATGTATCTGGAAGGGTCCCGAATGTTTTACAAGGACGAGCGCCTGGCGCTGTTCATCGACGGCTCCAACCTCTACGCCGCCGCGAAGGCCCTCGGCTTCGACATCGACTACAAGCTTCTCCGCCAGGAATTCATGCGCCGGGGGAAGCTGTTGCGCGCCTTCTACTATACCGCGCTCCTCGACAGCGAGGAGTATTCCCCGGTGCGGCCGCTCGTCGACTGGCTCCAGTACAACGGTTTCACGATGGTCACGAAGCCGGCGAAGGAATTCACCGACGCGCAGGGCCGGCGCCGGGTGAAGGGCAACATGGATATCGAGCTCGCCGTGGACGCGATGGAGCTCGCGCCGCGCGTGGATCACATCGTGCTCTTCTCGGGCGACGGCGATTTCAAGCCGCTGCTCGAAAGCCTCCAGCGGCAGGGCGTGCGGGTCTCGGTGGTCTCGACCATCCGCAGCCAGCCGCCGATGGCCGCCGACGAGCTGCGCCGGCAGGCCGACAATTTCATCGAGCTCGACGACCTGAAGGAGGTCATCGGGCGCCCGCCGCGCGACCAGTCCGGAGACCGCGACCTGCGCGTGGCGACGGGCGACTGACCGGCGCGGCCGGCTGCCGCGATGTGGGCCGAGATCTCCGCGCTCGCCGGGCTCTTCGCCGTCGCCTTCGGCGCGGCGACAGTCCTGCCCTTCCAGTCGGAGATCCTGTTCGTCGCGCTGCAGGCCGGCGGCATGTCCGCGCCCTGGCTGCTCGTGCTGGTCGCCTCGCTGGGCAACACGCTCGGCGCCGTGGTCAACTACGTGCTCGGCCGCTGGATCGAGCACTTCCGGCACCGCCGCTGGTTTCCCGTCCGCGAGGTCGATCTCGCCCGCGCCCAGCGCTGGTATGCCCGCTGGGGCGTCTGGACGCTGCTTCTGAGCTGGGCGCCCTTCGGCGACGCCTTCACAGTGGTCGCCGGGATCATGCGCACGCCGCCCTGGATCTTCCTGATCCTCGTGGGCGCGGCCAAGACAGGGCGCTACGCCGCCCTCGCCTGGGCGACCGCGGCGGTCAGTCCTTGAAGGTGGCGGCGCGCCAGTTGACCTCGTCGTGGATCTCGATGATCTCTGGCGGCCAGGTGCTCTTGATGTAGGCGAGCACGTCGAGGATCTCGTCTTCCGTCAGCACCTCTCCGAAGCCGATCATGTCTGACCGGTAGTCCCCGCCGACGATGGCCTCGGTTCCGCGCGTGACGATGTCCACCAGCAGCGGATCGGCGTGATGCCAGGTGTGGCCGGTCGCGTCGTGCGGCGGCGCGGGCATGCGCCCGTCGGCATCGGGTTCGCGCCAGTTCGGCGCGCCTTCGAGGTCGGCGCCGTGGCAGGCGGCGCAATAGTCGGCGTAGATCCGCTCGCCGTTGGATACCCGGCCGGCATCCTCGTAGGGCAGAAGCCCCTCGGCCATCGCCGGGCCGGAGAGGACGAGAGCGGCGAGGAGGGAAAGGCGCATGGTCCGGGGTGTCCTGTGTGGCACGAACTTCCTGGATGTCCCTCTGCCGCCGGCGCGCTTCGCGGTCAAATCACGAACGCGCGCGCCGCAGCGTCTCTGGACGCGGGGCCTGCCGGAGTCTAGGTCTTGCCAAGGACCTGGAGGCCGCGATGACCAAACCCGCCCTCACCCTCTACCTCGCCGCCCCGCGCGGGTTCTGCGCCGGCGTGGACCGCGCGATCCAGATCGTCGAGATGGCGCTCGAGAAATGGGGCGCGCCCGTCTATGTCCGCCACGAGATCGTGCATAACCGTTTCGTCGTGGACGGCCTGCGCGCCAAGGG
>CAZPCU010000375.1:0-2643 GCA_964585075.1 uncultured Rhodobacterales bacterium | reverse complement strand
GACCGCGCGCGACACCTGGGCCGAATGGCCGTGGGCGGTGTCGATGACCACCACGTCCACGCCCGCCGCCGCCAGGGCCATGGAGCGCTCGTAGCCCGCGTCGCCGACGGTGGAGGCCGCCGCGACCCTGAGCCGGCCGAGGCGGTCCTTGCAAGCGGCGGGGTTCAGCACGGCCTGCCCGCTGTCCTTCAGCGTAAGAAGCCCCGTGAGCTTGCCCGCCGCGTCTGTCACCAGCAACTTCTCGATGCGGCGCGCCTTCATCAGGCTCTTGGCCTCGTCCCGGTCCGCGGGCTCCCGCAGGATGGCGAGGTTCTCGGAGGTCATCATCACCCGCACCGGCGTGTCGTCGTCGGTGGCGAAGCGCATGTCGCGGTTGGTCACGATGCCGACGACGTGGCCGCGCTCGTCCACGACGGGGAAACCCGTCACCCGGTAGCGTTCCTGCAGCGCCTTGGCGTCGGCGAGCGTCTGGTCCGGGCGCAGCGTGATCGGGTTGTAGACGATGCCGGACTCGAAGCGCTTGACCCGCCGGACCTCGCGCGACTGCGCCTCCACGTCGAGGTTGCGGTGAACGACGCCCATGCCGCCCGCCTGGGCCATGGTGATCGCCATCTGGCTTTCCGTCACCGTGTCCATGGCGGAGCTCAGGAGCGGGATGTTGAGGGCGATCGCCTTGGTGACATGGGTGGCCGTGCTGGCGTCGGCCGGCAGCACCGAAGAGGCGCCGGGCACGAGCAAAACGTCGTCGAAGGTGAGCGCCTCGCGAATCTCCATATCCGTCCTGTCCTCGGCTGGGATCGTTTGGCGCTTCCCTATTGCACGGATGGCGGGGCGGCGAAAGACCGATTCCGGCTGGACGCGGCGCGCGGTTCGCGGGCAGGCTCGCCCCGGACGCGAGAGGAAGGACCGATGGCAGGACACGGCTACGAGACGGGGCGGCTCGACCTGCCCTTCACGGGCATCGCGAGCTTCGGCAAGCGCGAGATCCAGACCGACTGGACCGCGATCGCGGCGGACGCGGCGATCCTCGGCGCGCCCTTCGACGCCGGCACGCAGTGGCGCGCGGGCGCGCGGTTCGGGCCGCGGGCGGTGCGCGAGGCCTCCACGCTCTTCAGCTTCGGCCACGCGGGCGCCTACGACCACGAGGACGACGCGACCTACCTGCCCGCCTCGGTCCGCATCGCGGACATCGGCGACGCCGACATCGTCCATACCGACACCGAGAAGAGCCATGCCAACATCGAGGCGGGCGTGCGCGCGATCCTGGAGGCGGCCGCGTTGCCGATGGTGATCGGCGGCGATCACTCCGTCAACATCCCCTGCATCCGCGCCTTCGCGGGGCGCGGCGACATCCACGTCCTCCAGATCGACGCGCATCTCGATTTCGTGGACGAGCGCCACGGCGTGCGCCACGGCCACGGCAACCCGATGCGGCGCGCCGCCGAGCAGGCGCATGTCACCGGGCTGACCCAGCTCGGCATCCGCAACGTGAGCTCCACCGCGCGCGAGGGCTACGAGGACGCCCGGCGCATGGGCTCGGACATCCTGTCGGTCCGGCAGGCGCGCCGCCTCGGCGCCAGGGCGCTGGCCGAAAGGCTCCCCGACGGCGCGCGGATCTACGTCACGATCGACATCGACGCCTTCTGCCCCTCGATCGCGGCGGGCACGGGCACGCCGAGCCATGGCGGCTTCCTCTATTACGAGGTGCTCGAGCTTCTCCAGGAGGTCGCGCGGCGCCACGAGGTGGTGGGCCTCGATCTCGTGGAGGTCGCCCCGGATTACGATCCCTCGGGCTCCACCCAGATCCTCGCCGCCCAGCTTCTCCTGAACTTTCTCGGCTTCATCTTCCACGCCCGCGGCGCGCGCTGAGGCGATGGCCCGGCCCGAGCCGCAGGACATCCTTCCCGAACCGCCGCCGCTCCGCGAGGCGCTTCTGCGCAACGGCCTGCGGATCCTGGCGATCGCGGCGCTCGTGCTCGTGCTGCACCTCCTCATGGGCTGGGCGGAGACGCAGGCCGAACGCGGCCGTTTCGGCCCGGCGGTGCCGCTCGTCACGGCGCTGGTGCTGGTGATCTACGCCCTCGTGCTCGCGGTGCCCTTCATGCCCGGGATCGGCATCAGTGTCTCGCTGCTCCTGCTGCGCGGGGCCGACATCGCGCCGCTGGTCTGGGCGGCCACGGCCGCCGGGCTCGCGCTCGCCTTCATGGTGGGCCGACTGATTCCCTACCGGCGCCTCGCCTTCTGGCTGAACGAGCTCCACCTGCGCCGGGCCGCGCGGCTGGTGCTCGAGGCGGGCGCCCTGCCCACGGAGGCGCGGCTGGACATCCTGCGCCGGCGCCTGCCCGGCCGCTTCGGCCCCCTGCTGCTGCGGACGCGCTACCTCGCACTCGTGGCGCTCGTGAACCTTCCGGGGAACGTGGTGATCGGGGGCGGCGGCGGAATCGCCATGCTGGCCGGTCTTTCAGGGCTGTTCCGCCCCTGGCCCGCGCTTCTCGCCCTCGCCGTGGCGGGGCTGCCGATCCCGGGCGCGGTGTGGCTCTTCGGGCGGGGCGTGCTCGCCGGCGGCTGAAAGATGACGCGGGAATGCAGGATTCTGCCGGTTGCGGCCCTTCTCGCGAAGATCCAAGTTCTATGTTCCGGCCG
>CAZPCU010000374.1:0-2680 GCA_964585075.1 uncultured Rhodobacterales bacterium | reverse complement strand
CGCGGCTTCATGCAGGGCACGCAGACGCGGCTCAACTTCCTGCCGGAAAAGCACACGGACTTCATCTTCACGACGCTCGCGGAGGAGTTCGGCTTCCTCGGCGGCATCTCGCTTCTGGCGCTCTACACGCTCATCCTCGTCTTCTGCGTGGTCTCCGCGCTCCAGACGCGCGACCGCTTCGCCTCGCTCATGATCTTCGGCGTCGCGATCACCTTCTTCCTCTTCTTCGCGGTCAACATGTCCATGGTGATGGGCCTCGCCCCGGTCGTGGGCGTGCCGCTGCCGCTCGTGAGCTACGGCGGCTCGGCGATGCTGGTCTTGATGCTGGGCTTCGGGCTGGTACAGAGCGCGCACGTCCACCGCCCCCGCTGACAAGGGCCACAGGGAGCGCCGCATGCCGATCACAGTCCTCTTCTCCGCCAAGACCGAACGCTGGGACCAGTACGCGCCGCACCTGACGCGCGCGCTCGACGCCACGGGCCTCGATTACCGGCTGGTCACGGAAGCGGCGCCGCAGGAGGTGGATTACATCATCTACGCGCCCAACTCGGGGCTCGACGATTTCACGCCCTACACCCGCTGCAAGGCGGTGCTGAATCTCTGGGCCGGGGTAGAGGACGTGGTGCGGAACCCCACCCTCACCCAGCCGCTCGCCCGCATGGTGGACGAGGAGGGACTGACCCAGGGCATGGTCGAGTGGGTGACGGGCCATGTGCTCCGCCATCATCTCGGGATGGACCGTCACATCCTCGGCCAGGACGGCGTCTGGCGGACGGGCGCCCCTCCGCTGGCCTTCGATCGGCCGGTGACGGTTCTCGGCCTCGGCGCGCTCGGCACGGCCTGCGGGCAGGCGCTGGCGCGGATCGGCTTCCCGGTGACGGGCTGGAGCCGCTCGCCCAAGGAGGTGGAGGGCGTCGAGGCCCTGCACGGCGAGGAGGGGCTCGAGGCCGCGCTCGCCCGGGCTCGGATCCTCGTGCTGCTTCTGCCGCTCACGCCGGCCACCGAGAACCTGCTCGACGAACGCCGCATCGCGCGGCTTCCCGAGGGCGCGGTCGTGATCAACCCGGGGCGCGGCGCGCTCATCGACGACGACGCGCTGATCGAGGCGCTCGACCGCCGCCACCTCGCCCACGCGACGCTCGACGTCTTCCGGACCGAGCCGCTGCCGCCCGAGCACCCGTTCTGGGGCCACCCCGACGTGACGGTAACGCCGCACATCGCGTCCGAGACACGGCCCGCCTCGGCCTCCCGCGTCATCGCGGAGAACATCCGGCGCGGCGAGGCGGGCGAGCCCCTGCTGCACCTGGTGGACCGCTCCCTCGGCTACTGAGCCCTAGCGGAGCCGCGGCGGCGCGTCGGGATCGGACCCGGGCGGGCGCGGCGCGGGGCGATCGCGCGGCGCGGGCTCCGGCAGGTCGAACCGCAGCGCGCAGGTGGCCAGCCGCACGGCCAGCGGATCCGCGTCGGCGAGGAAGGCCACGTCGAGCCAGCCCGCCTCCACGCCCGAAAAGGCCAGCGCCTCGGCGGCCGCCCGGGCGAGCGCCGGCTCGGCCCCCTCGCGCGCGCCGAGAAAGGCGAGGATGTGCCCGCTGCCCCCGCCCGCATACTCGGCCCGCGCGAGCCAGGCGGTGCGGGCGAGGCCGGCCGCCGCCGCGAGCCGCGCGTCGAGCGCCTCCAGAAGACCCTCGGGCAGGCCGCCCGGAGGATAGATCGCCTCGGCCCGGGCCTCGATCTCGGCGGGCGCGGCGGCGGCGGTCTCGGCCAGCCAGCCGATCGCCTCCGGCGGCAGGAGGATCGAGGAGGGCGCCACGTCGAGGTTGAGCCCCACGCCGATCCCCCGCCCCGCGAGCATGGCGGCGAGCGCCCGGCCGGGCAGCGCGGCATAGGGGGCCGGGCCCTCGGTGAAGGCGGCGAGCCGCTCCTCCCGGTCGAAGGCGAGCACCACGGGGCCGTCCTCGAGCTCGAAAAGCGCGGGTCGGATCTCCTCTCCCTCGGGCTCGGCCTCGAGGAGAAGTACCAGCTCCGCCGCGGCGAGCCGGTCGTAGAAGCGAAGCCGCGCGGCCGGATCCTCCGGCGTGGCCGCCATCGCCGCATGGGCCTGGTCGAGGGGTGTCGCAGGCGCGGTCACGACAGCGCCTCCGCCACGCGCCGCCGGAGCTCGGGCACAAGCTCGGCCTCGAACCACGGATTGCGCTTCAGCCAGGCGGTGTTCCGCCAGGACGGGTGCGGCAGCGGGATCGCCCCGGGAAGATGCCGCCGCCAGCCCGCGACGGTTTCCGTCACGCCCGCGCGGGTGCCGAGATGCCAGCGCTGCGCGTGCCCGCCCACCAGCAGAACGAGGCGAAGCTCGGGCAGCGCGTCGAGCGCCTCCGCCCGCCAGGTGCGCGCGCAGAGGGGCGGGGGCGGCAGATCCGCGCCCTTCGCGTCATAGCCCGGAAAGCAGAAGGCCATCGGCAGGATCGCGACCCGCTCGGCGTCGTAGAAGGTGGCCTCGTCGAGCCCCGTCCAGGCGCGCAGGCGGTCCCCCGACGGGTCGGTGAACGGCCGGCCCGAGCGGTGCACGCGCTGGCCCGGCGCCTGGCCGGCGATCAGCAGGCGCGCAGAGGGCCGCGCCTGAAGCACCGGGCGCGGGGCGTGCGCGGTGGCCGTGGCGGCGAAGCGGTCCGCGCAAAGGCGGCAG
>CAZPCU010000373.1:0-2683 GCA_964585075.1 uncultured Rhodobacterales bacterium | reverse complement strand
CGCGGCGCCAGAACCTAAATCTGGTGCGTCTACCAGTTCCGCCACACCCGCAAATAGGACGGCAGGGCACCCGCCGGGCCCCCGCCGTTTCGCGGCTGTCTAGCAAAGCGCCATCGGGGATGCGAGAGGAAAAAAGGCGCCAGAAAAGCCGCGACATGAACCCGATTTTGACGTATTGTCGCGCAAAACAAAACGAGCAGTACGAACAGGACCACCCCATGAGACGGAAACCGGAAGGGCGCGTGCACGGGCCCGCTTCCGATGCGTGGCGGCCTGGCGCGGGCGGCGGCATCGCCACGGGCGCCATCATCTACACGAAGGACGGCGCGTTGCCGGTGGAGTATCTCTGCCCGGGCGACCGCATCATCACCCGCGACGCGGGGCTGGTCACGCTCCGCGCGGTGGACTGGCGGCGCTGCCGCGTGGATCGGGTGCGGATCCGGCGCGGTGTCCTCGGCCATCTCCGTCCGCTCCGCGACACGGAGATCCCGGCCGACCAGGGCGTGCTGGTCCGGGACTGGCGGGCGCAGGCGCTCTTCGGCGCGGCGCAGGCGGTCGTCCCCGCCGCGCGGCTGGTGGACGGGGCGCATGTCACGGACGAGGGCGCGGGCGAGATGACGCTCTTCAGCCTGCGCTTCGACCGCCCCCACGTCATCTACGCGGACGGGCTGGAACTCGCCGCCGCTGCCCCCGCCCCCGCCGAGGCCTGACGCTCAACCGAGCGACTTCAGCACGGCGGGCAGCATCTCGGGAAGATCCTCCGCGACGAGGCCGGGGCCGAAGGCGCGCGCGCAGTCCTGGTGCAGCCAGGCCGCGGTCGCCGCGGCGTCGAAGGGCGCGCGCCCCTGCGCCATCAGCCCCGCGATCATTCCCGACAGCACGTCGCCCGCGCCCGCGGTCGCCAGCCAGGGCGCGGCGCGGTCGTAGACGGCGGCAGCGATCGCCACCCGGCCGTCGGGGCCCGCGATCACCGTGTCCGGCCCCTTGAAGAGCAGCGTGCAGCCGAGCCGCGCGGCCCCCTGCCGCGCGGCCGCCGCCTTCGACGGCGCGGGCCCCGCCACGGGCGGCGCGCCCAGAGGCGCGGCGAGATCGGGGAAGAGCCGCGCGAACTCCCCGCCGTGGGGCGTGAGCACGCAGCCCGCGTGCACGAGGCGGGCGAGGGTCCGGTCCGCCGCCAGCAGGGTGAGCGCGTCTGCATCCAGCACGAGCGCGCGCCGCGCGCGCAGCGCCACCTCGAGCAGCGCGGCCTCCCGCGCGCCGGTGCCGAGCCCGGGCCCGAGGCCGAGCGCGTTGAGCCGGCGGTCCTCGAGAAGCGCGGAAAGCGCCTCCGCGTCGGCCACCTCCCGCAGCATCACCGCGTCGAGCCGCGCGGCGTTCTCGGTCACCGCCTCGGGCGGGCATCCCACGGTCACGAGCCCCGCCCCCGCGCGCAGGGCGCCCCGCGCGGCGAGCCGGGCCGCACCTCCGCGCCCTGCCCCGCCCGAGAGCAGCAGCGCATGGCCGTAGTCGTATTTCTGCGCCCGCGTCTCCTTGCGCGGCGGCGCGAAATGCGCCGCGCCCTGGCGCACGAGCCCGGCGGGCGGCGGCCCGTCGCCGGGCGCCGCAGCCTCCGGCAGCCCGATGTCGTGCACCGCGAGACGCCCGCAAAGCGCCGGCCCGTCGCGGAGGACGTGCCCGAGCTTGGCGCGGTGGAAGGTCACGGTGAGGTCGGCGGGCGCGAAGATGCTGTCCTCTGCAGCGAGATCCGGGCGTTCCGACCGCACGAGCGCGGCGCCGCTGTCGGCGCAAAGACCGCTCGGGATGTCCACCGCGACGACGCGCACGCCGCCCGCCCCGCACGCGGCCCGCCCCCACCGGGCGAGCTCTGCCGGAATCGCGCGGGTCAGCCCGGTGCCGAAGAGCGCGTCCACCACGAGGTCCGGCGCGACGGCCGCCTCGGGCGGGGCGGCGCGCACCGGCCCCATCTCGGCCCAGCGGTCGTGGTTGGCGCGCGCGTCGGGCGGAAGCTTACCGGCCTCGCCGAACAGCACGGCCTCCACCTCCCATCCGCGCTCTGCCAGGAGGCGCGCCACCACGAATCCGTCGCCGCCGTTGTTGCCCGGCCCGCAGAAGACGCGCGCGCGGCCGGGCGCGGCGGCGAGGTCGGGCCAGGCGGCGAAGGTCTCCGCCACCACGCCGCGGCCCGCCCGCTCCATCAGCGCGAGGCCGGTGACGAGGCCGGGCTCGATGGCCGCGCGTTCCGCCGCGCGCATCTCCTCCGCCGTCAGCAACTCGCCGGGCATCCGCAAGGGCGATTCAAAACTGCTCATTTAATGGGCGCTCCGCACAAAACCGCGCCAAGCCCCGGGAAAGCCCCCGCCGGGCCATGGCCCCTGCAGCCTATCGGATTGTCGCCCTCCCGCGAAACTGGTCTCACCGCCGTGACACGGGAAGCGAGGGAGACCCCGGGATGAAAAAGATCGAGGCGATCATCAAGCCGTTCAAGCTCGACGAGGTGAAGGAGGCGCTGCAGGAGGTCGGTGTCCAGGGGCTTTCCGTCATCGAGGTCAAGGGCTTCGGGCGGCAGAAGGGCCACACGGAACTCTACCGCGGCGCCGAGTATGTCGTGGACTTCCTGCCCAAGGTGCGTATCGAAGTGGTGGTCGACGCCGACCGGGTCGATCAATGCATCGAGGCGATTACC
>CAZPCU010000372.1:0-2696 GCA_964585075.1 uncultured Rhodobacterales bacterium | reverse complement strand
GCGTCAACGTGCCGATCCCGGTGCCGCTGGCCTATCACACCTTCGGCGGCTGGAAGAAATCGGCCTTCGGCGACCTGAACCAGCACGGGCCGGATTCCTTCAAGTTCTACACGCGCACGAAAACCGTGACGGCGCGCTGGCCGAGCGGCCTGAAGGAAGGCGGCGAGTTCCACTTCAAGGCGATGGACTGACCCAAAAACTTTTCGTCCGAAAAGTTTTTTCTTGCCGCGCGGGTTCCGGCCGCGAATTTTCGTACGAAAATTCGCGGCCGTTCGGAGGAACGTTCATGCCGGTCCCGTCCTTCACCCTCGGCATCGAGGAGGAATATCTTCTCGTAAGGCAAGACACGCTCGCGCTCTCCGAGGCACCCGAGGGGCTGATGCAGGCCTGCGCGGCGGAGCTCGAGGACCAGGTCAGCCCCGAGTTCCTGCAATGCCAGATCGAGATCGGCACCCGTGTCTGCGCGGATGTCGGCGAGGCGCGGTCGGACCTGCGGCGGCTTCGCTCCACCGTGGCACGGGTGGCGGACCGCTACGGGCTCGCGCCCATCGCCGTCTCCTGCCACCCGCTCGCCGACTGGCGCGCCCAGCCTCACACCGACAAGCGGCGCTACAACGACCTGCACCGCGATCTTGCAGGCGTGGTGCGCCGGCTGCTCATCTGCGGGATGCACGTCCATGTCGGGCTGGGCTGCGACGCGCTCCGCGCCGACCTGATGCGCCAGCTCTCCTATTTCCTGCCGCATCTGCTGGCCCTCTCCACCTCGTCGCCCTTCTGGCAGGGAGAGGACACGGGGCTGGCCTCCTACCGGCTCACCGTGTTCGACAACCTGCCGCGCACCGGGCTTCCGCCGCAGTTCGAGGCCTGGGGCGATTACGCGCGCTCGGTGGCGGCGCTGACCGATCTCGGGATCATCGAGGACGCCTCGAAGATCTGGTGGGACCTGCGCCCCTCGGCGCGCTTTCCCACGCTCGAGGCGCGCATCTGCGACGTGCAGCCCCGGATGGAGCACGCGCTTTCCATCGCGGCGCTCTTCCAGTCGCTGGCGCGGATGCTCTGGCGGCTGAGAGCGCGCAACCAGCGCTGGCGCATCTACGACCGCTTCCTGATCGACGAGAACCGCTGGCGCGCGCAGCGCTACGGGATCACCGAGGGACTGATCGATTTCGGCGCGGGCGAGATCAAGCCGTTCCACAGGCTTCTGGACGAGTTGATCGAGCTGGTGGAGGAGGACGCGGCGGCGCTCGGCTGCCTGACGGAGGTCGAGCGCGCCCGCGAGATCGTGGCGGGCGGCGTCTCCGCCTCGCGCCAGCGCGCCGTCGCGGCGGCGGCGCAGGCCGCCGGCGGCGATCAAGAGGCGCAGATGCGCGCGGTGGTCACTCACCTGATCGAGGAATACCACGCCGATCTCTGAGGGGTTGCAAAACTCCTGCAAGGATCGGCTATCAAACACCCGTTCAATTCCGGCGGGCAGAGGGAGGAACCGCATGGATTTCGCGCTGAGCGAGGAGCAGCAGGCGATCTTCGAGATGGCGCATGCCTTCGGGCAGGACGCGATCGCCCCCCACGCGCTCGCCTGGGAGAAGGCGGGCACCATTCCGCGCGAGCTCTGGCCGCGGGTGGCCGAGCTGGGCCTGGGCGGCATCTACGTGGGCGAGGACCACGGCGGCTCGGGTCTCTCGCGCCTCGACGCCACGCTGGTCTTCGAGGCGCTCGCGATGGCCTGCCCCTCGGTGTCGGCGTTCCTGTCGATCCACAACATGTGCGGCGGCATGATCGAGGCCTATGGCGACGACGCGACGCGCGACCGCTGGCTGCCGGATGCCTGCACGATGCGGACGGTGTTCTCCTACTGCCTCACGGAGCCCGGCTCTGGCTCCGACGCGGCGGCGCTGCGCATGAAGGCCGTGCGCACGAACGGGGGCTACGCGCTCACCGGCACCAAGGCCTTCATCTCGGGCGGCTCCTACTCGGACGCCTACATCGTGATGTGCCGCACCGGCGAGGAGGGGCCGAAGGGCATCTCGGCCATCATCGTGGAGGACGGCACACCCGGCCTGTCCTTCGGCGCGCTCGAGGACAAGATGGGCTGGCGCGCCCAGCCCACCGCACAGGTGCAGTTCGACGGCTGCGTGGTGCCCCACGAGAACCTGCTGGGTGAAGAGGGGCGCGGCTTCGCCTACGCCATGGCCGGGCTCGACGGCGGCCGGCTCAACATCGCGGCCTCGGCGCTCGGTGGTGCGCAGGCCGCGCTCGACGCGACGCTCGCCTACATGGGCGAGCGCAAGGCGTTCGGCCAGACGCTCGACCGCTTCCAGGCGCTCCAGTTCCGGCTCGCCGAGATGGAGGTGAAGCTGCAATCGGCGCGCACCTTCCTCAGGCAGGCCGCGTGGAAGCTCGACCGCCAGGACCCCGACGCGACGAAGTTCTGCGCCATGGCGAAGCTCCAGGTCACCGACGCGGCCTTCGACGTCGCCAATCAGTGCCTGCAGCTGCATGGCGGCTACGGCTATCTCGCCGATTACGGGATCGAGAAGATCGTCCGCGATCTGCGGGTGCACCAGATCCTCGAGGGGACGAACGAGATCATGCGGCTGATCGTGGCGCGCCACATGCTGGCGGAGCGCGGGTAAGGCATACACGCCTCCGGCGGCCGTATTTGGAACAAGAAGAAGGCAAGGCCGGGCGCGGTCCGG